>JALYYF010000142.1 GCA_030946725.1 Candidatus Dormiibacterota bacterium | reverse complement strand
CGGCCGCTCTCTAGCCACTGATCCCCTCTGCCCGGCGTGTCGTGGTCGCCCTGGCCCCGGTCGACGCCCGGCTCGTCACGGAGAGCCTGAACTTCTCCCCCAGCAGGCTGCCGATCCGATCGCTTTCCCGTTCCAGCGCCCCCACCGGGAGGTGGCCTGCCTCCTCGAAGAGATTGACGTCCAGCGTCCTGTCGTGCGTGTCCCAGGTCCCCGCCACGCGTCCGCCGGCGACCACGACCGGCGCGATCCAACCCGCCGCCCGGCTCACTTCCGACCGGCGGTCGGCAGGAACCACGCGGCTGTCACCTGTGCCGGGGCCCAGGACGTACTGGTCGAAGGCAGGGAGCAGGCGAACGGCCCCACTGGGCTGCGCGGCGGCGACCCGGTCCACGTCTTCGATCCGCGCGAAGGCTTCCGTCCCTTCGATGTCCACCCTGGCCAGCCGGTCCGCGGCCGCCGCGAACCAGGCGTGCAGCGACCGCTTGCTGGACGCGCCCCGCGTCAGCCATCGGTCGAAGGCCTCCATCGAGGCCGGTCCGTGCGCCCCCAGATAGCTCGGTATCACGACCCGGGCCGCATCCTCCACTCGAGGAATCCCCTGCCAGTCGGGCGCCCATGTCCCCGGAGTGGTGAAGGTGACCTGGTTGCCCGCGGCGGGGCCCTGGCAGAGCAGACCCTGCCAGGCCAGCGGCTTGAGGACCGCCCCCCATCCCGAGCGCAGATGGTCGGCGAGGTCCGCGTCGCGAGTTCGCTGCAGCACCTCGGCCGTCAGTTCCTCCCGGCTGAGCACGCGCCGGTCGAGAACCTCGGGGATGACCTCCTGCAGCGTCTCGAGCTGGGACCTGGAGATGAAGGCCCTCTGCCAGGCCGGCTTTTCCCAGCTCCTCACGTCCGCCAACAGCGCCAGGTAGTCGCCCGCGACGTCGGCCGGAAGCAGATGCAGAGTGCCGCGCATCGCCCACGTCTTGATCACCGACCGCTCCCTGAGCGCCGAGCGGAGGCCGGCAGTCTCTGCCCCGGGCAGGCGCACTGCCACCGCCATCTCCGCCGCGGCGGCGACCTGCGCCTGCACGCCGCAGAGGCGGCGCAGGACCTCCAGCGGACCGTCTCGGGCCGGCTCCTCGAGGTACTGGCGCGCCATCCGCCAGGCGAGAACCTGTTCCCAGCGCAGCTGCACCGCCTTCAATCGGGCACCGCGGCCACCGCGACGGCCATCAACGCCTCGCGGCGGGGGTCCCAGCGCCAGCGCGGGGGCGCCTCCAGGTGCACTCCGCCGATCCAGCGGTCGAGCCCGGCCACCTCCACGCGATCGCTGCGACCCGCCAGGACCGCCTCGCCGCTCGGGGACAGGGCGAGCGGCGCCCCGGCCTCGACCAGGCCACCGGCGACCAGGCCGCCGAGCGTACGGAAGCACCACACATCGCCCAGGAAGGGGCGGCGTTCGAGTCGCCAGACCTCCTTGAACACGGCCGCTTCCGAGCCGGCGCCCGCGGCGATGGCCTGCAGGATGCGGCGCTCCGTCAGCGAGAGGCCGTCGTCGACCCACGGGTATTCCTGGAGCAGCCGTTCGAGGGCCTCGCCAAGGTGGCGGAGCACCGGCGAGTGCTCGCGACCGAGCTGGGCGAGGGCCGCCGGCTCGGGCGCCGTGAAGGCGGCCCAGGTGCGCATTGCCAGTTGGATTGCGTCGTCGTCTACTCCTGTTGCCGAGGTTTCGCGCAGCGTCACCAGCTGGGCGCCGGGCAGCTCGCCCAGGCCGCCGAAGTGCGCGATGCCGGGGTACTCCCCGACGGCGACCAGGGTCACCTCCCGGGGGCGGTCGCGGCCCAGGCGGTCGAGCACCTGGACCAGCTGAAGCTGGTCGTAGAGGTCGGCCTCGAACCAGAGCACGATCTCGTTGCCGGCCCTCGAGAGGCGAAGGTCGCGGGCGCGCAGGTCGCGGTATACGGGCTGCACTTGGACGCCGGTCGCCCCCGCCAGGAAGCGGGCGCGCACCCGGGCCAGGGCCGCCGGAGCCAGGCGCGGCACCGGGCCTTCGTGGAGCACATCCCGCCAGGGAAGCACCTCGCCGGCCACGCCACCCTGGCGCAGGCCGGCGGCGGTCGAGTCACCGTTGGTGACGTGCAGGGTGGCGGCCGGGTGCCGGTCGAGCTGGGAGCGGGCGGCCGCGTATGACTCGCCGGTCTTGCGCATGCGTTCCCGCACGCGGCGCTTGAATGCTGCCTCTCGGGTCATCTGCCTGTGCCTCCATCGCCCGCGACGTCCCCCGGCGGCGTGGCGCGCGAACGGTGGCCACAGGACTGCGCAACCCGAGGTCGGTTCCCCTTTGCCTCCGACGGTGGGGCCGGCCGGGGCGGCCCGAAGGAGGTTGGGCGAGGGTTCTTCGCCGCCCCGATCCTACTCCTGCCGGTGCAGGGCTGGATCTCCGGCGCAGCCCGCCTCAGATCTGGCGCTGAACCAGCGTGATGTCCATCCAGCGTCCGAACTTGTGGGCGGCGTTCTTCAGCGTGCCGACCTTCTCGAAGCCCAGGCTCTGATGGAGC
Organism: Candidatus Dormiibacterota bacterium; assembly: GCA_030946725.1. Lineage (GTDB taxonomy): Bacteria > Chloroflexota > Dormibacteria > Dormibacterales > Dormibacteraceae > Nephthysia. The sequence goes on along the minus strand of JALYYF010000142.1, from coordinate 4,584 downwards.
TTGAGGCCGGGGACGTTGTCGGTCGCGACGGAGGCCACTATGGTCCGGCAGCCCGTCGAGCGCGCCGCTTCGAGTGCCCGGTACAGCAGCTCGCGGCCCACGCCCTTCTTCTGGTAGACCGGGTCGACGTAGACCAGGTCCTCGACGACCTCGTAGCCTCGCTGCCGCCAGGGCATCAGCTGGGCCCAACCCACCACGCCCTCGTCCTCGGCCACCAGCGTCAGCCTCCGGCTGCCGTGCTCGTCCCACCAGGCGGCCGCCTCCTCGGTCGAGAGCGGCTCTGAATCGATGGTGGCGAAGGTCTGGTTCACGGCCCAGTTGTAGATCCCGACTATCGCGGGCATGTCCTTCGGGGTTGCGGTTCGGATGGTTATGGAGGTCTGGCCCAGGCTGCTCATCCGACAAGTGAAGCACCGTTGGCCGCTCGGGGACGGCTCGGCCGCCAGCCGGGTCGCCACCAATCCTGCCGCCTCGCTTGTCGGCAGGCGGTTGCCAACCCACTTCCTGAGCCTCTTATGAGTGCCGGCCACGACGTCGTGACTGCAATCGTTTTCATGCAAAGGCGTCCACCGGAAGCAAGCTCGCCGGCAGCGCCGCCAGTGGAAATCGAGACAGCTGCGGCGGCAACTTATCAGAAGCCGCACACGACAAGTCCAGACCAGTCTCTCAGTGACCATGGACCTGTCCCATCGCTCTATCACGCGCCGTTTTACGATGAACAGGCTGAAGGCGCGCAGACATCGACCGCCGCCGGGCGGTGCCGATCTCGGAATGGAAATCCTTCTCGATCGCAGGCAGCACCACCGACAGCGCCGTGACATCGTCGGCGATGACGACCACGGCGACGGCCATCGCCACAATGGCCAGGACTCCAGCGCCGCCCGAGCCCGCCCGCGCGGACAGGCTTCAGGCCGGTCGCGTGACGACGATCGGAGGGCGCGGCCCCATGCTGACCTCGAGCCTGAAGACGTCGGGCCGGCCGTAGTGGCCGGCCACGTCCAGCGTCCGCCGGGCGGCGGCCGCAGCGTCCAGGTCGCATTCGGCGTAGAGGATCCCGTGCTGGTTGCGGAGCGGGCCGGCCACGACCCTGCCGTCCGGCGCCACCACCACCGAGTCTCCCGGGTTGAACCAGTCCTCCTCGTCCGGGAAGAGGGCGGCCCGGCCGGGAAAGTCCTCGGGCACGTCCCGGCCCTGCATGGCGGTGCCGTTGCCGAGGACCCAGCAGCGGCCCTCCAGCGCGATGTGCCGCATGGTCGAGACCCAACCGCTGCCTGCGTCCCAGGTCGGGGCGAGATAGATGTCGGGTCCCTGCGCGTACAGCGAGAAGCGCGCCAGCGGCATGTAGTTCTCCCAGCAGATGAGGCTGCCGAGGCGGCCGGCCGGAGTCTCCACGACGCGCAGCCCGCTGCCGTCGCCCAGGCCCCAGACCATGCGCTCGGGGTTGGTGGGCATCAGCTTGCGGTGCCGGTTCAGGACAGCGCCGTCGGCTCCGATCAGGACCACCGTGTTGTAGAGGGTCCCCCGGCTGAAGGCGCCGTCCCGCTCGTTGATTCCGATCGCGACCACGACCCCATGCTTCCGCGCCGCCTCCTGGACCGGCTCCAGCTGGCCGCGCTCCAGGTCGACGGCGTTCTCGAGCAGCCGGCGGTGGATCTCTCCGGTCAGCTCGTAGTCCTCGCCGGGCCGGAGCCGCCAGAGCCACTCGGGGTAGCCGGGCACCCAGGTCTCGGGGAAGCTGACCAGGCGCGCGCCGTGCTCGGCGGCTTCGGCGATCAGCGCCACGCCGCGAGCCAGGGTCTGGTCGCGTTTGAGGAGTATCGGAGGTTGCTGGACGATCGCGATTTGGACCTCCCGGCCTGCCATGGAAAGATTGTGCGCTGTGGACGAGTTGCGTAAAGCCCTCGACCCAACAGCGAGCGCGCGCGCTAGGCCGGTGGCCCGCTCCCCCCGGCGTCCATTCGTGTCATCCGACCAGGGTCGGCAGCACCTGCTGACCGGCTTCTTGCTGGCGTTGTCGCTGCTGGTGGTCGCCTGCGGCGGTTCCTCCCCGGGAGCGTCGGTGGTGACTGCCTCCCGGCAGGCGTCGAAGCACTCGACCTCGGCTTCCCTGGCTCAGGCGCCGGGTCCCGCGCCGGTCGACATCGCGCCGGGGGTCACCGCGCCGGCTCCCGGAACGCCGCTCTTCTCCAGCAGCTGGGTCACGGCGCATCCGGGGCCTGACCTCGGCATCAAGGGCCAGGCCGACGTCATGCTGGACGTGGACCGGCACGAGGTGCTCTGGGAGCGCGACCCCTCCACGCCGAGGGCCCCCGCCAGCCTGACCAAGATCGTGACCGCGATGGTCGCGGCCGACCTGGCTCCCCTGGACCAGACGGTGACGGTCTCGGCCGCCAGCGACATGCAGGCGGTGCAGAAGGTGGAGCCGGCCTCTACGGTGATGGGCCTCACGGCCGGCGAGGTGCTCACCGAGCGGGAGCTGATGTACGGCCTCTTCATGCGCTCGGGAAACGACGCGGCCGAGACCCTGGCCGCCGGCATCGTCGACCGCGGCCGCTTCATGCAGCTGATGAACGACAAGGCGGCCGCCCTCGGCATGAGGCAGAGTCACTTCACCAGCCCGGTGGGGCTGGACGACCAGGGAATGCGCAGCACCGCCTTCGACCTGGCCGTGGCCGGGGCGGCCATCGTGAACCGCTACCCGCAGCTGCTCGCCATCTCGGGCACGCCCCATGTGACCCTTCCCCAGACCGCCACCCACAAGGCATACACGATGGACAACTACAACAAGCTGGTGCTGGCCGGTCCCTTTAACTATGCTGGCGCCACGGGGATGAAGACGGCGTTCACAGACGACGCCGGTCCCTGCATGGTCGCGAGCGCCAGTCGGGGTGGGCGCCGCCTGGTCGTGGTGGTGCTGCACAGCGACAGCTTCTTCGGCGATGCGACCAAGCTTCTTAACTATGGTTTCGGGCTACAGGCCTGAGTGTCGGTAATGTAAAGTGATATTGTCTGTGTAGCGTATTTAACAAACTGAACGAAATGGGTGACTCGCTCGACCCTGGCTGTGGGCTGAAAGGTGTGCTAGGCCTCTCCCGTGTGGGTCTCGTCTGATGCGCATCGCTTTGGTGGCGCCGCCCTGGTTTCCAATTCCCCCGGAGGGCTACGGCGGCATCGAGAGAGTCGTCTACTTATTGGGCAAGGGACTCAAGCAGCTCGGCCACGACGTGACCGTGTTCGGCCGGCGCGGCCGTGTCTCCCGCCTGCGGACCGTGGACCTGGTCAAGGGCGACTGGTCTCACCGGCTGCTGGGGCCCGACCACATGGTGCTCTGGCTCGACTACATGAGCCGCGTCTATCGCACCCTCCGCGAGCGCAACTTCGATCTCGTCCACGAGCACAACGAGGCGATCGGGATCACCTTCGCCTCGATGGCCTGCCGGACCGCCCCCACGCTGGTCACGATGCACGGTGAGGTCTCGCCCGCCCTCCTTCAGCTGCTGAAGGGGGCCGACTGCAGCGTCGGCCTGGTGGCCATCAGCAACGCCCAGAAGCGCACCACCAACGGCCTGCGCTGGGCGGGCATGGTGCACAACGCGGTCGAGACCGACGACATCGAGGGGCCCTTCCCGCCGTCCCGCAAGGAGTACCTGATCCAGCTGGCGCGGCTGAACCCGGAGAAGGGGCAGCACCTCGCCATCCAGGCTGCTCGCCGCCTGAAGCTGCCGCTGATCCTGGCGGGGAAGCTCGACACCAACACCGAGTCCCGCCGCTACTTCCGGGAGAAGATCGAGCCTCACCTGGGCAACGGAGTCAGGTGGATCCGGGACCTGCGCGGCCGCAACAAGTGGCGGCTGCTGGCGAACGCCAAGGCCATGCTCTTCCCTATCCAGTGGGAGGAGCCCTTCGGGCTGGCCATGGCCGAGGCGATGGTGGTGGGCACCCCCGTGCTGGCCTTTCCCCGGGGAGCGGCTCCCGAGCTGGTCGAGGACGGGGTCACCGGCTACATCGTCCGAAACGTGAGCGAGATGGTGTCGGCCTTCAAGCGCGTGGGCGACATCGACACAGAGCTCTGCGCCAAGCTCGCCCGCGAGCGCTTCAGCGCCTCGGTCATGGCACGGGGCTACGAGGAGATCTACATGAAGGCGGTCGAGCGCCGGCCTGAGGGCTCCAACATCTAGCTTTCGAAAGGAGAGTCAGCCTCCCCCCGTCGAGTCATCCGACTCGGCGCGGCGCTTGACCGCTCGCAGCAGGGCTCGCCTGGTGGCTGCGCTGCCAGGGCCGATCGCCAGCCAGTAGAAACGGAAACGGCGGCGCGCGGCGGCATCCGTCGCCCGGACCCGGGTCTCCGTGCTGATGCGCGTGCGGCCGTTCCTCTCCTCGAGCTCGAAGCCGAGCACGATCTTGACCCAACCGGGTTCGTCGAAGCCGGCAAAGCCGGGGCGGTCCACGTGGTTCAGGCCGGCGGTCAGCTGCCAGGGCCTGGCAACCAGCCCGAGCACCAGCTCCCACGGTGGCCGCTGGGCCAGCGGCACGAACGGGCCGGATGCCATCTCCGCCAACAGGGGCCGGTCGGTGAGACTGAAC
>JALYYF010000129.1 GCA_030946725.1 Candidatus Dormiibacterota bacterium | reverse complement strand
CGCAGGCCGAGACCCGGCCCTGCAGCAGGGCGTGCGAGGTGGTCTCGACCACGGCCGCCTGGCCGCCCGACGCCACCATGCGGGCCAGCCAGGCCTGGACCTCCGGCGCCTCCATGGTGGTCTGCCCGGAGCGGTTCTCCTCGGCGCTGGGGCCGGCTCGGTGCGCCACCGTGCTGAGAAAGCCGGCTTGGACGCCGGCGCGCTCCAGGAGGTGGGCGGTCATGTGGGTGACCGTGGTCTTGCCGTCGGTCCCGGTCACGCCGACCACCAGGAGGCGGCGGGCGGGGCGGCCATGAAGCTCCGCCGCCAGCTCGCCGAGACCCCAGCGGGTGTCTGGCAGCAGCATCCATGCGGCCCCCGGCGGAAGCTCGACCGGGCGCTCCAGGGCGACCGCGGCCCCCTGCCCGGCGGCCTCGGCGGCGTGCTCGTGGCCGTCCACGTGCAGCCCCCGGACGGCCACGAAGAGATCGCCCTTGCCGGCCCGCCGGGAGTCGTAGACCACCTGACTCACGTCGTAGCCGGCGCCGCCCTGTAGACGGGCGCCGGGGACACCGGCAGCCAGCTCAGCGAGCCTCAGGGTCACACCTCATCCGGCTGAACATACTGAGCACGTGACGGTAAGGATCATGGGAATCGTCAACGTCACCCCGGACTCGTTCAGCGGTGACGGCCTCACCGACCCGGCGCTCGCCATCGAGCGCGGGAAGGAGATGGCGGCAGCCGGTGCCGACGTCGTCGACGTCGGGGGAGAGTCCACGCGCCCGGGCCACGCGCCGGTCACGGCGGAAGAGGAAGTGGCGCGGGTGGTGCCAGTGGTGGCCGGCCTGGCGGCGGCCGGGATCGCCGTCTCGGTCGACACCAGCAAGCTCGCGGTGGCCGAGGCGGCGGCGGACGCCGGCGCCGGCATGGTCAACGACGTCTGGGGCCTGCAGCGAGCGCCGGGCATCGCGCGCCTGGCGGCTGAACGCCGGCTGGGGCTGGTGCTGATGCACAACCAGGAGGGCCACGAATACCACGCGGACCTGGTCGACACGGTGAAGGCCGTGCTGGCCCGGTCCGTCCGCGCCGCCCTGGAGGCGGGAGTGCCGCCCGAGCGCGTGATCGTCGACCCCGGCATCGGGTTCGGGAAGACCGCCGAGCAGAACCTGGTCGTGCTCCAGCGCCTGGAGGAGCTCACCGAGCTCGGCCACCCGGTGCTGGTGGGCGCCTCGCGCAAGTCATTCCTGGGCCGGCTCTTCGGCCAGGAGATGGGGACCCGGATCTGGGGCACCGCCGCGGTGGTGGCCGCGGCGGTCCTGCGCGGGGCGGCCTGGGTGCGGGTCCACGACGTCCCCGAGATGACGGCTGTGGCCAGGGTCGCCGAGGGGCTGCGCCGTGACTGAGGATCGGCCCCCCACCTACCTCCCCCCGCACGCGGGCGGAGGATCTCAGAAGGGTGCCTTGCGGACAGACGGCACATACTCGGGCCGGTGAGCCAGGGATGAGCGACACCCCCGGCGAGCACGCGCTCCGGATCGCCTGGCTGGGCCATCGCTCGACCACCGAGGCCGACGGCATCATCACCTACTCGCGGGAGATCACCAAGGGGCTGCGGGCGAGGGGCGTCGAGGTCGTCTTCTTCCACCACGCCCGCGACCAGACCGACGACGACCAGTCGGTGGCGCTGGAGGCCCTGGCCTTCTCGCACCGCCTCGTGCTCTCGCCGCCCGGCTCCAAGCGCAAGCTGATCGACCTGCTGCGCCGGCACGAGGTGGACCTGGTCCACGTCTCCCTCTCCTTCTCCAGCCTGGACTTCAACCTGCCCCGTCTCTGCCACCAGCTCGGCATCCCCATCGTGGCCACCTTCCACGTCCCTTACGACACCCGCTTCTCGGTCTGGCGCGGCATCTCGGCCGCCGTCTACCGCCTCTACGCCCAGGCCCTGGCCGAGTGCGACGCGGTGATCATCTTCGGGGAGGCGCAGCGCGAGATCCTGGTCAGCCTGGGCGTGCCCCGGCGGGTCATCCAGGTCGTCCCCAACGGCGTCGACATCGAGCGCTACAGCCCCGGGCCCTCGCCCAAGCGCGCAGAGCTGGGCGCCGAGCGCCTGTTCAGCTACGTGGGACGGCTGGACCCGGAGAAGAACGTCGACGTGCTGCTCGCCGCCTATCTGGAGGCCGATCCGCCAACCTCCCAGCGCCTGCTGATCGTCGGCGGAGGGGTGGAGGCGCGGCGCCTGGAGCGGCGCTTCACCGACCCCCGGGTCAAGTTCACCGGCGTCGTCACCGAGGAGCGGGAGCGGATCGCCATCCTGCGCGCCTCCGACGCCTTCTTCCTGCCCTCGACGGTGGAGGGCCTCTCGCTGGCCATGCTGGAGGCGATGGCCTGCGGCGCCGCCACCGTGGCCACGGACGTGGGCACCGACGGGGAGGCCCTGCGCGGGGCCGGGATCGTGATCGACCCGGGCCACCTGGACGCCGAGCTGGGGCTCGCCGTCAGGCTGCTGATCGAGACGCCCGAGCTCTCCTCACAGCTGGGCCGCCTGGCCCGCCAGCGCGTGGTCGAGCGCTTCTCGCTCTCCACCAACATCGACCGCCTGCTCGAGCTCTATGAACGCCTCCTCACGCCTCGGGTCGCGCATTCGTGAAGCGGTAGCCGATGCCCGGGACGGCCAGGATGTAGAAGGGCCGCGACGGCTCCTCCTCGACCTTGCGCCGGAGGTTGCGGATGTGCACGTCGATGACCCTGGTCTCGATCTCGACCGGGTACTGGTAGCCCCACACCGAATGCAGCATCCGCTCCCGGGAGAGCACCTTGCCGGCGTTGACCGCCAGCAGCGCCAGCAGGTCGAACTCGGTGTGCGTCAGCACGATCTCCTTGCCCTGCCGCACGACCCGCCGCTCGTTCATGTCCACGACCAGGTCCTTGAATTCGAGCCGGCCGCCGCCGGTCTCCATCGGCTCCGGGCGGACCCGGCGCAGGGTGGCCGCGATGCGCGCCGTCAGCTCGCGCAGCCGGAGCGGCTTGAGCACGTAGTCGTCTGCGCCGACCTCCAGGCCGACCACCACGTCGACCTCGTCGGAGCGGCCGCTCATCATCACGATCGCCACCGCCGGGTCGAGCTTGCGCAGCTCCCGGCAGACGTCGTAGCCGGCCTGGTCCGGCAGGGCCACCTCCAGCAGCACGACCGAGGGCCGGGCCGCAGGAAAGGAGGCCAGCGCGGCGTCGCCCGACTCGGCCTCCACCACCTCGAAGCCGTCCTGCTCGCAGGCCTGGCGGACCTCGCGCCTGGTCGCCGGATCGGGGTCGACGATCAGCACCTTTCGGGCCGGTCCGTCGGCGCCGGCGTGGTGGCCGTCTTTCATCGACGCAAGAATCTACAGCTCGCCCGCGCGCTTGTTAACGGGGGCGCCTGTAAAGATGGCGCCGGAGCCGCCGGGCGACCCGCTGGGGTCCCTCCGCCAGCGCCACCGCAAGACCGGCCGGGAGTCTTGAGAGGGACAGCTCCCAGGCGCCGGAGAACTCGACCAGCCGGCCGCCGAAGCCGGTCTTGAACTGCCAGAGCCCGTGCCAGGGATGCGATGGGTCGGGCCGCGGCGGCACCCCCCAGAGGTCGTAGTCGCTGCAGCCCGCCTCGGCCGCGGCGCGCATCGCCATCCACTGCAGGACATAGGCCGGCATGACCTCACGCGCATCTCCGTTGGAGCCACCGAAGAGGTAATACGCACGGCCGCCGAAGCGCGCCACCATGATCGCCGCGATCGGCCGTCCCTGGTAGCTGGCCACGTAGGTCCGGCACCACTCCAGCAGCTCCAGCCGGTGCCGGTAGATGGCCACCTGGGGCAGCGAGATGCCCTGCCGGCGGGCGGTCGCGTCGCTCTGCCGGGCCAGCTCCTCGGGGTCGCTGCCCTCCTCCACGGTGACGCCGCGCTTGAGCCCCAGGCGGATGTTGTACCGGTGCTTGGGCTTGAATGCGGCGAGCATCTCCTCCTCGCCGCCCAGGGGCACGATCACGGTCTCCGGCGGGTGCACGGCGGGGGCCGGCCGGAAGCCCAGCCCGCGGAGAGCGCCGGAGAGCTGGGGACCGGCCTCGGCCTCGACCCGCAGCCGCGCCAGACCCCGCTCCCTGGCCCACTCCAGCAGCCGTTCGAGCGCTTCCGCGCTGGCCGGGACCGGGCCCCGAGGCACGTAGCCGCGGCCGAGCCGCCCCCGACCCTGGATGAGCACCGTGGCCTGGACCGGTCCCGGGAGCCGGACCCGCTCCACCTGCCAGCCCTCGCGCGCCTGCGTCTCGCCGAAGCCCCAGGACTGCAGCAGCGGCGGCGGATGAGCCAGCTCCTGCAGCCCGGCGTCCCAGGCCG
>JALYYF010000126.1 GCA_030946725.1 Candidatus Dormiibacterota bacterium | reverse complement strand
TGGAGGAGGCCTCGGCCGGCGCGATGATGTAGTAGGCGGCGAGGCCGTAATCCGTGTGGGGAAGGCTCACGTCGACCAGCTCTGCGCCCGCCCGCTCCAGCGCCAGGACGGCCCGGTCGACGGCGGCCCTCACGCCGGGCTCCATGCCCTCGACCTCGAAGTACTCGCGGGGAAGCCCGAGCCGAAGCCCTTCGACGCCCTGATCGAGAGTCCCCAGAAGGTCGACCGGGCGGTCGGCGCTGGTCGCGTCGCGCCGATCCCAGCCGGCGACGGCCTGCAGCACCGTGGCGGCGTCGCGCACCGTCCGGGCGAAGGGACCGATCTGGTCGAGGCTGGAGGCGAACGCGATGAGGCCGTACCGGCTGACGCGCCCATAGGTGGGCTTCATGCCGACAACCCCGCACAGGGATGCCGGCTGCCGGATGGAGCCCCCGGTGTCGGTGCCCAGGGCGTAGACCGCCTCCCCTGCGGCGACCGCCGCCGCACTGCCTCCGGACGACCCCCCCGGCACCCGCTCCAGGTCGTGCGGGTTGTGGCTGGTGAAGTAGCCCGAGTTCTCGGTGGAGCTGCCCATGGCGAACTCGTCGCAGTTCGTCATGCCCAGGAAGACCGCCCCGGCGGCGCGCAGGCGACCTATGGCCGTGGCGTCATATGGCGGGCGATAGCCCCGCAGGATCTGGGAGCCGGCGGTGGTCTCGACGCCCTTGACGGAGAGGACGTCCTTGATGGCCACAGGGATCCCGGTAAGGGGGCCGGCCCCGTTCTCGCCCGAGAAGCGGCGGTCTGCCTCGGCCGCCTGCTCGCGCGCCAGCTCCTCGGTGAGTCGTAGGAAGGCGCGAACCCGCTTGTCCTCGCGACCGATCACCTCGAGCTGCTCATCGAGCAGCTCGGTGGCGCTGAGCTCCCGGCGCTCGAGCCGTTCGTGCAGCTCAGCGATGCTCTCTACGGCTCAGCCTCCTGGATGGCCTTGACGACGAAGTAGCCATCTCGGGTGTCCGGTGCGTTGGCCAGCGCCTGCTCCTGCGTGAGGCCGGGTTCGACTCGATCCTCTCTCAAACGATTTTCGAGTGCAACGACCTGCGCGGTGGGAGCGATGCGGTCTGTGTCGACCTCGCGCAGCCGGTCGATGTGAGCCAGTATTCCGCTCAGCTGCTCGGCGTAGTAGTCCTCTTCTCCGGGCTCCAGACCGAGCCGGGCAAGCATGGCGACATGGCGCACTTCGTCGCGGGTCAGACTCACCGGTCGAGTTTACAAGTCCGACCCGCCACCTGCCCCCGACTTGTCAGCGCGGCTTCAGCCGGCCTTCGCTGGGTCACCGGACATCTGCTTCCCGGCGCCGGCCTCCGCGCCAGATCGAGTTCGCGGTGAGCAGGGCGACCGGAAGGCCCACGCAGGTCAAGGCCCAGACCACGCAGACCAGCGTAGCCAGCGGACGAGCCCAGGGCCGGCCCACCGTCAGACCGATGACCGCCACGACCTGGCCGGCGAAGAGCGACGCCGCGCAGAGGGCGACCACCGTGGCGGCCACCCGCACCCTGGCGCCCTGGCCCGGCTGCGCCGCCAGGTCCGGGTATGCCGCAGCCACCCCGTAGACGACCGCCACCCCCAGCACCACGGCGGCGCCGATCCAGAAGAGGACCAGTACCCAGACCGGGGGCCTGGGCGCCCGTGGCGCGCCTCGCGGACGAGTGCCCGGCTGGGCCGCGCCGCAGCGCGCGCAGTAACGCGCGTGAGCGGGCAGCTCCAGGCCGCAGTTGGGGCAGTTCAGGGTGCGAACTCGCCGAGGAGGTTGAAGAAGGCTTCCTCGTCGATGACGGTGACCTTGAGGCGCCGGGCCTTCTCCAGCTTGGAGCCGGCCCCCTCCCCCGAGACCACGTAGTCGGTCTTGGAGCTGACGCTGCCGGCCGCCTTGCCGCCGAGGCTGCGCACCAGCTCTTCGGCCTGAGGCCGAGTTATCCGCTCCAGCGTGCCCGTGAAGACGAAGGATTTCCCGGCCAGGGGACCGTCAGTGGGCGCCGCTGCCTCCTGCGGCTGGACGCCCGCCTCCAGAAGCCTGTCGACCAGCTCTCCCCCGGGTCCCGTGAAGAAGAGGGCGATCTCACCGGCCATGCTGGGACCGATCCCCTCGACGCGGTCCAGCTGCTCCTCTCCGGCGGCCCGCAGGCGTTCCAGCGTTCCGAACTCGGCCGCCAGCAGGGTGCCGGTCGCCTCCCCGACCTGAGGGATGCCGAGCCCGTAGAGGAAGCGTCCCAGCACGGGGGTGCGGCTGGCCTGGATACGGTTGTAGAGGTTCTCCGCCGACTTCGCGGCGAAGCGTTCAAGCCCCAGCAGATGCTCCATGGTCAGGCGGTAGAGGTCGGAGGGGTCCTTGACCAGCTCCCTGTCCACCATCTGCTGAAGCGTCGAGTACCCGAGGCCGTCGATGTCCATCGCGCCGCGCCCGGCAAAATGGCGCAGGCGCTCGAGGCGCTGGGCGGCGCAGAAGGGATTGATGCAGCGATGCGCCACGTACGGCTCCTCGCGCACAACCTCTCCCCCACACACCGGACATCGGTCCGGCATGCGCCAGCCGGGCTGAGGGTCGCGGACCGACACCACCTCGGGGATCACGTCGCCCGCCCGCTGCACGGTCACGGTGGCACCCACGTGCACGCCCTTCTCGTTGACCATCTGCTCGTTGTGCAGGGACGCGTTCCGAACCGTGACGCCGCCGACCACCACCGGTCGCAGGTGCGCGACGGGCGTGAGAACGCCTGTCCGGCCGACGTAACAGACGATGTCTTCGACCACGGTCTCGGCCTGCTCGGCCGCGTACTTGAAGGCGATCGCCCAGCGCGGCGAACGCGCCACGAATCCGAGTTCGAGCTGCTGGTCGTGTCGGTCGACCTTGACCACCACGCCGTCTATGTCGTGGTCCAGCTGGTGCCTGCGCTCGTGCCAGCGCTGGTGGAAATCTATGACACCCTCGATGGAGTCGAAGCGCGCCCGGTTGGGATTGACCCGGAACCCCATGGCCCGGAGCCCCTCCAGGACTTCCCATTGGCTGCTTGCCGGCCCCGCCGGGTCCAGCGTGTACATGAAGGTCTGCAGGTTGCGGCTGGCGGTTACGCGGGGGTCCAGCTGGCGGACGCTGCCGGCCCCGGCGTTGCGCGGGTTCATGAAGGGCTGGCGGCCGGCCGCCTCCATTTCGCGGTTCAGCTTCTCGAATTCGGCCAGCGGGAAGTAGACCTCGCCGCGCACCTCGAAGGCGTCCGGCAGGCCGTCGAGGGGCCGCACTGTCAGCGGCACGCTGCGTATCGTCCGGACATTGGCCGTCACGTCCTCGCCGACCAGGCCGTCGCCCCGGGTGGCCGCCCGTATAAGGCGACCGCCAGTATAGGTGAGGCTCATGGCGAGGCCGTCGATCTTCAGCTCGCAGACGTAGGTGACCTCGTCACCGACGACCGCCCGCACACGCTTGTCCCAGGCCCGGATCTCCTCTTCGCTGAAGGCGTTCTGCAGGCTGAGCATCGGCGAGCGGTGCTGGACCTTGGCGAACTGCGAGCTTGGTTCGCCGCCCACGCGCTGGGTGGGAGAGTCCGGCGTGACCAGGTCCGGGTGCTCCTCCTCCAGCTGACGAAGCTCGCCGAAGAGCGCGTCGAACTGGGCGTCTGTGAGCTCGGGGTTGTCGAGGACGTAATAGAGGTACTCGTGGCGGCGGATCTGCTCGCGCAGCTCGGCCAGCCGCCGGTCGACGCCGAGGGTCATCTTCGCTCTAAGGGGGCCAGGTTGGCGCTCAGGATCTTCACCCCCGCGCGGTCGAAGCGGACGACAAGCTCCTCGTCGGTCCGGGTCAGGGTGCTCTTCATGACCACTCCCGTCCCGAAGCTGGGGTGCGCCACCCGAACCCCCTCCTGAAATCGCTGAACGGGCGGCGGCGCGGGCACGGCTTCCACCTGCCGCTCGACCAGGCGTTCGCGGTAGCCCTGCCGCGGCGGCGCGACCGGCGCGGCGCCCCGGCGCGGCGGCTCCAGCAGAGCCTGGGGGATCTCCTGGAGGAAGCGGCTCGGGAAGCCGGGCTGGGCCTGGCCGTAGAGGTGCCGGCGGAAGGCACAGGTGAGATAGAGGCGGTCCTGGGCGCGGGTGATGCCCACATAGCAGAGGCGCCGCTCCTCCGGCATCTGCTTTTCGTCCTCCAGCGCGCGCCGATGAGGCAGCAGGCCCTCCTCGAGTCCGGCCAGGAAGACGACTGGGAACTCGAGGCCCTTGACCATGTGGAGGGTGATCAGGGTCACGCCCTCCTCGTCCTCGCTGTAGGAGTCGACGTCGCTGCGCAGGGTGATCTCGGTCAGGAAGAGCTCCAGCGCTTCGGCCGGGTCTTCGTGGGTGTCGAACTCCTCGGCCAGGCCGCGCACCTCGCGCAGGTTCTCGATCCTGGCGTCTCCCTGTGGAGTCCCGTCGTCGTAGACGGCGCTCAGGCCCACGACCTCGATCAGGTGGTCGATCAGTTCGGTCGGCCGCAACACCCCCAGGGTGGAACGCACCGACTCCAGCTGGGCCCGGAAGCCGGCCAGCGGTGCGGCGGCAGCGCGAGGCAGGTTCGGAATCGACTCCGGCTGGGCCAGGACGTCGAGGACGTCGAGCAGGGAACGCTCGGTGTCGCGGGCATGGGCGATCACGGCGTCGACGCTGACCGGTCCGATCTTGCGCCTCGGCACGTTGACGACCCGCCCGAAGCTCACCGCGTCCGAGGGGTTCTGGACCAGCCTCAGGTATGCGAGCAGGTCCTTGACCTCCCTGCGCTCCCAGAACCGGACCCCCCCCACCAGCCGGTAGGGGATGCGCCGGCGACCGAAGACGTCCTCCATCGCCCGGGATTGCGCGTTGACGCGGTAGAGCACCGCGAAATCGCCGTAGCCGCGCGCCTCGGTTCGCCGCAAGCGTTCGATCTCGTCGGTGACGTATTCGGCCTCCTCGACCTCGTTGTAGAGCTGGGCGGCGTGCACCCGCTCGCCGCCGATCCGGTCGGTCCAGAGCCGCTTGGGCGCCCTCTCCTCGTTGTGGCGGATCACGTGGTGCGCGGCGTCGAGGATCGCCTGCGTGGAGCGGTAGTTCTGCTCCAGGTGGATGACGGTGGCTTCCGGGTAGTCCTTCTTGAAGTCGAGGATGTTCCGCACGTCGGCGCCACGCCAGCCGTAGACGGCCTGGTCGTCGTCGCCGACCACCGCGATGTTGCGATGTCCGGCCGCGAGCAGCGTGACCAGGGCGTACTGGGCGTGGTTGGTGTCCTGGTACTCGTCCACGAGCACGTGCCGGAAGCGGTCCTGCCATCGCTCGCGGGCCTCCTGGTCGGCCTGGAGCAGGCGGACGACCTTGACGATCAGGTCGTCGAAGTCCAGGCCCCCGGAGCGGCGCAGCAGATCCTCGTAGCGCTCGTAGCAGCGGCGCACGATCTCGTCGCTGTAGCTGCGATTGGGGTACGCGTCGGGCGTGATCAGCTCGTTCTTGGCCTGGGAGATCAGTGCGCTGATCATGCTCGGGGGATATTTCTTGGGGTCCAGGCGCAGCTCGTCGAGCACCCGCTTCAGCGCGGCCCGGCTGTCGTCCTCGTCGAAGATCGTGAAGTTGCTGGGCAGGCCCAGCCGGTCCGCGTCGCGACGCAGCATGCGCACGGCCGTGTGATGGAAGGTACCCACCCACATCCTCTCGCCGCCTTCCACGAGCCTCCCGACCCGCTCGCGCATCTCCCTGGCGGCGCGGTTGGTGAAGGTCACGGCGAGAAGGCGGTCGGGCCAGACCTTCTTGCTCGTGATCAGGTTGGCGATCCGGGTCGTGAGGACGCGGGTCTTGCCGCTTCCGGCCCCCGCGAAGATCAGCAGAGGTCCTTCGAGGTGTTCCACGGCCTCCCGCTGAGCGGGGTTGAGTGAAACGATGAGGTCGTCCAGGGCGGCACGCTGAAGCTCGGTGGGGGCCACGGCCCAAGAGTACTCGGGGCCTTTAAAGAACAGGCGTCACGAGGAAGGGGCGGCTTCGCTGCCCCGTCTGAGTCCCTACTTCCAGGTGACGCCAAGCGTCACGTTGCGGGGTGGGGGCACGTTGGGGGGCCTGCCTCCCCCGCGCTACTTGCAGCCCCAGGCGCCGGGGCCGTAGTTGCCGTATTTCCAGGCGGCGGCGCTGGCGTTGGCTACCGGGTCCAGGATGTTCTGGTTGCCGTATGGGGTGTTCTTGAAGGTGGACATCAGGAACTGGAAGAGGCCGTAGTAGGGGCCGGATGGATTGACGGCGTTGGGGTTGTAGCCGGACTCGCACTTTGCCACCCTCAGTCCCCACTGGACCGCCGACGGCCCGAAGGGGGTGAAGGTTTTGACGATGATGTCCTGGACCGAGCCCGGCGGAACGTTGGGCACCGGCGCCGCAGCCGAGGCAGGCGAGGCCGCTGGCGAGCTGGTCTGGGCCTGAGCCGGCGGCTGCGACGCTGCCCGTTTTGTGAGCGCCGGCGCCCGGCCGGCGACCTCCGCCTGGGTTGCGGCGGGCAGTGCGGCGAGCTGTGTCGCCTGGGCGGCGGCCAGCGCGCCCTGCGAGCTCTCCAGCTCCAGACGCGGCGTCACCTGAAGCCGGTCCGAGGCCAGGACAGGTGGAGGGGGCTGTGTGGGCCCGCCGCCCGGCAGGGTCGGGTGAAACTGCGCCACCGCCGTCGAGAGCGCTGCGGTGACAGCCGCAAGCCCGAGCGTGATCCCACGCGTCACCTGAGGTTGAATCAAAGTGACACCTCCACCTACCGATCCACTACCCCATGGATCGGTCTCACCTGAGCACGCTGCAAAGAAGCAAGACGACCGCTCAGGCGTCTGTCGAGTTGATTGGCGGACACCCTATCAGAGCCTGGGACGCGGCGCCAACTGGAAACCGGCGCCGCTGCGAAGTCTTGAGAATCCTGGCGCCGTCTCGTCCTGCTGAGAGTTTGCGATATGTTCTGCCGGTGCCCGAACCGGCCACGGTCACGGCGGCAGGCTGGTGAGCACCCTGAACGTGGTGCTGCCGCTGCTCTCCACCCTGGCCAGCTTCCTTTTCGCGGGCCTGGTGCTGGACCAGTGGCGGCGGCGCCGGCGCGGTTTCCAGCTGGTCTGGGCGGCCGGGTTGGTGTGGTACGGCATCGGCGCCGGCAGCGAGTTCCTGGGCTCGGCATTCGGCTGGAACGAGGCTCTCTACCGGACCTGGTACCTGTTCGGCGCCCTCTTCGTCGCCGCCTACCTGGGCGCGGGAACCGTGTACCTGCTGAGCCGTACCGGGTTTGGCTATTTCGCCTCGGCCGGGGTCTTCCTGGGCGGCCTGCTCGCGCTGGCGGTGGCGACCCGGTACCCCGGCTCGAGAAACACCGCCGAGGTCGTGCTGGCCGCCGCCGCGCTGGCGGCCGTGGTCTTCTCTTACCTGACTGCGCGGCGGCGGCCGATGCTCGGCAACGCCGTCATCGTCTTCCTCGGCGCAGCGTCGCTCGTCGTGGCGGTCCTCGTCGCCACCGCTCCCCTGGCCGAGCCGGGGTACGCGCTGGATGCGAGGACCCACGTTCCCGTGGGCTCGGCCTTTCCCGGCTACATCCGCGTCCTGAGCGGTCCCTTCAACGTGGCCGGGGCCCTTTGCCTGGTCTTCGGCGCGCTTTTCTCGGCCTATGTGTACATGCCCAAGAGAAAGCTCCTCCGCGGCCGGCGCCTCCCGCCCGTCATCGGCCAGGCCTACGCTGCGCTGGCCGTCTGCGTGAACCTGGTGGCGTCCCTGCCTCGGGCACTCGGAGCACTGTTGTCGGGCCGTCTCAACTCACGCGTGCCGGCGACCCTGCTCATCGCCGTCGGCGGGTTCATCCCCGGCGTCACCAGCGGACTCGACCGCTTCGGGATCACCTGGGCGTTCTTCCTCGGCGAGCTCCTGGGCCTGCTCTTCATCTTCTCCGGCTTCCTGGTCAGCGAAGACGTCTTCCGGGACCTCCGGCTGGGCAGGCAGCAGCGGGCGGCGGCGGCCAAGTCACTGGGGACCTGAGCCGGCTCGCCGGCCTCGACATCTCGGGACCGGTGGGATGGCGGCGGCGGCGGGCTGACCTGTCCGAATCGCTTCCGGCTGCAACGCCGCACTGACGGAGCGTGGAGTCATGCAACTGCCGCGTTGCATGCACTGCCTCCCCGGACTCGCACGCTGCCAATAGTTCCGATATGACACGACGAGTTCTGGCACGCGCGAGTCGCCCGACACCTAGGATCGTCAGAGTCGACACTCGAGGTGTCCCCAGGGCGCTGGCGCTACCTGGTGGAGGCGGTTCCCTCAGGGGTCTGAGCGTTAACTGCGCCACCGTCGTGATCGACTAAGGGTGAGAGGCGCTCGAATGCGCGTCGCCGTGGTCAATGGCCTAATTCCTTAGCTTGTCAGTGATGTCGGCACGCCGGTCGAGAGAATAGACGTCGGTTGACAGGCAAGGCTGACTCGCTAGAGTGATAGAGAGGTATGGTAGCTGCGGACGCAAACCATTGTTAGAGGAGGTGGGCATGGTGGGCTAAGCAGGTTGACTGTCCGGACGGTCCTTAGAAGCCGGTTCGTCCCAGAGGCCTTTCGCTGCATTCCGGTCGTAGCCAGATGCCAGCCTAGGAGGTTGACCAATGAGCACTTATCCCCCCGACGTTCCCCAGGTACCCGACAAGATCAGCAGCCACTATGACGAGATCGGAAAGGTTCTTGTTGCATTTGCCGTTCGGCAGGCCTTGCAGATGGACCATGTACCCGGGAAGCCAGTAACGCTGAGCATGCCTCTAGAGATAAGTTTTCGTGACTCTTCACCACCTCCAGACCGAGAGACTGCGACGCCCGGAGACATGGACGAATCGAAGCGAAGGGTATATCCACCGGAGCCGGTGCCTGCTCGCATCTGTATTACGTGGAATGGCCAAGCATGCTGGGGCGACTCATGATGACTATGCGTACTGCATCTAAGCGTGGCTCCACCAAGTTATGCGCGACCACAATACCGATTCGCATGCCGGCGATGAAGCAATCAGTTCCTCTTGTGCTGTGAAAGTCGAAGTCCTTTCGGTCGACATGCGCGGTGTCGGCCCGGTACAACGTCCCGTTAACGGGCATTTACGCGCGCCTTAGACGGAACGACAGTACGTCGCCACAAGACCCAGGAGGGGATTCGGATACGGGATGCGGCGTTCGATCAATTGGTCACCTCCGTGAGAGGAATGCGTCGACTCCGGCTCTTCGTCACCGTGGGGTTGGTCGTCTGCACTCTCGTCTCGGCGACCGCAACGGTCACCGAGCACCTCCACTTGCAGATGGGACTCCTTCTCACCGTCTTCCTCGCTCTCTTGGCGGTGCTGTCACCCGTATTTGAAGGCTGGCTTAAACAAGCTCAATCGTTCATATACGACCAAGACCAAAGAGAGCAGGACAGGATCAAGGCGCTCGCCGAGCGAGCCCGCCTGGACGTGTTGGAGCAGGTACGCCGCTCCTGGGTGCGACCGGAGCTTCAGGGATCACTCTATCGGGACGCTCGCCTCCAACTCAATCTTGTCGCCCGCCCAGAAGCGGTGGAAAACCCTTTGCGCGAACTTCCGCACCTAACCGACGAGAGGGAGCACTTCATGTCAGGGGACACGGGAGTTGGCGATGTGTATCGGGAGCTCGGCAAGCAGCTTCTCGTCCTTGGCGAGCCGGGCGCGGGCAAGACCACTCTGCTGATGGAGCTGACCGAGCACCTACTCAACGAGGCCGAGCAAACTCTCACCGTTTCCATGCCCGTCGTTTTCCATCTCTCCGCCTGGGTGGCCGAGGACCGATCATTGACCACATGGCTCGTCAACGAACTCTACAAGCGGTATGGAGTCCCGCGTCGGCTGGGCCGGCTGTGGATTGAGACGGATCAGGTCATCCCCTTGCTCGATGGACTGGACGAGGTAGCCCATAGACAGCGTGACTCTTGCGCGGCGGCAATAAACGCGTTTCACGACGATCATGGTGTGCAACCGCTTGTCGTGTGCAGCCGATTGGCCGAGTACAATGGCTTGGCGGCCAAGCTGCGGCTGAGAGCCGCTATCGAGATCCAGCCGCTGCGCCAAGCAGAAGTAAGCCGTTACCTGCGCCAGGGAGGGCGGCAGCTCAGTGGTCTGCGCACTGCTTTGCGTGATGATGAACAGCTGGCAGAGTTGTTGACGACTCCGCTGTTTTTGAGCATTGTGGCAGCCACTTACCGAAACAGGTCACGAACCGCAGTGCGTGGCAGCGGAAGTCTGGAGGATCGTCGTCGCCATGTCCTTGCCGATTTTACCGATGCGATGCTCAGCCGAGCCACGTCCGGAACCGCCAAACCGTACTCCGATCGGCAGACGGTCTCCTGGCTGACATGGCTGGCTGGAACCATGCACGCCCACAGTGAAAGCGTCTTCTATTTCGACTGGATTCAACCAACTTGGTTGCCTCGGCCGGCTCAACGTCGGTTGGTGACCGTCGGGATCCCTGCCGGCACTGGGACCACTGCAGCCGTTCTTGTCGGTCTATTCCCATGGTTTGTCTTCGCTCAAGGTTTCCCGCACCCCATCGCGTTGCTCATCGCGTTGGTCTTCGCAGTACCGGCCGGCGTGATCGTTGGGCTCACGGCATACGAACCCACCATAGAGCCCGCTGAGGAGTTGCGGTGGTCCCGCGTCGCGTTGCGCCAAAGGTTCAAAAAATGGTTTGTTCGAGGGGGCTTGGTCTTTGGGTCCGCCTTCGGCCTGCTCACTGGGGCAATCTTTGGGCTTGTAGCGTCCACTCGCCTCGGATTGCAGGGTGGGTTGCCCTTCGGGCTGCTGGTGGCCGCAGTATGTGCCCTACCGGCTGGGTTGACCTTCGGGGTGCTCAACGGGCTGGCCAGTGGACTGGAACCCCGCGTATACGTCATGCGCCCAGCTCCGGGCGAGGCGATACGGAGATCCAGACGGAACGCGCTGGTTAGTGGTGCAGTCTATTGCGTGGTTGTCGCAGTGGTCTTTGTGATGATCAGTCTGCTGGTCTTCTGGCTCGGCGCTGGTCTCCTGGCCGGACGTTTCACAGGGAAGACCTTCATCGTGCCTAGAGCAGAACTCACTCTAGTCGAGTCATCCGGCCCGATCAGGCAGATAGACTTCGGGCTGTTAACCGGACTGCTGCTTGGGGTGCCGATTTCCCTCGTCATGGGATCCTTGGTTGGTCTCCAACGAGGCGGCGGGGCCTATCTCCGCCATCGGGTGACGCGCTGGCTCCTGATCGCTGGCGGCGTCATACCTCGTGACTATGTCGCCTTTCTTGAGTATGCTCGGCGGATCGTCTTGCTTCGCCGCCGGGGCGGTGGCTACGAGTTCATCCATCGTCTGCTGCTTGAGCACTTCATCCTGTCAGACGTCTCAGCCGTCAGCTTGCGCCTGCCCAGGCCGCTCGACATAGGACCTGAGGCCTCGAATACGGTTACCCGAGACGATGCGGGGAGCCGCGCTTGAATATGTGGCAGGAGCATGCTGCGGCGGCCAAGTCACTGGGGACCTGAGAACTCAGCCCGGCGGCCCGGCCGGTGGGATGGCGCGCGCGGCGGGCGCGGCTGCTTCCGGTCTGGCGACCTGCAGACGGCCGGAGACGATGAGCCACGCGGCGAAGGCCCAGAAGGGGAGCATGCCCAGCACACCCACGGGCGGGGCGATCAGCGTGTTGCCGGCTCGGGACAGAGCGAGCACGATCAGGCCGGCCGGGGCGTTGATCGCCGCGTGCGCCAGAACGCAGGGCCAGACGCTGCCGGAGCTGAACCTGAGCCAGGCCAGTATCACCGCCGTCGGGATGGTGAAGAGGCAGAAGTAAGCGGCCAGGAGCCAACTGCGGATGCCGTACTCGTATCCGTCGAGCGCGATAAGGGGCGCGTGCCAGAGACCCCATACGGCTCCCACCGCGACTGCCGACGTCGCGGCGCCCAGCGGGGACAGCCGAACCAGCAGATGCCCGCGCCAGCCCAGCTCCTCGCCGGCGGTGCCCAGGCAGTCGACCAGCACGTTCACCGTGAGCGCGGAGACCACCACGACAGGTAGAAGCGCCGTGAGCGTGGCGATCGACCGAAGCTGGCGGCCGATCAGCGCCCTCCAGTTCTCCTCGAGCGCCCAGTGCTGGCCACCGACCAGAAGAGCGAGTGCGACGCCCGCGGCCAGGAGGAGCACCGGCACGCCGTAGCCATACAGGTACGCGCGATGAAGGCGGCCTCCACGGGACAGGCGCAGACCGGCGTCGCCAAAGCCTTCCCGCCGGAGCAGGCGGGTGACGAGCATCGACACCGCAGGGCCGAACATGCCGGCCGCCGTGCGGATCACGAAGGGGACCCCGAGCGCACGGAGCCCGATGAAGGCGGCCCAGCTCAGCCCGAACACCAGCGCCAGATAGACGCAGACGGACCCCCATTCCACGCGACGGACGTCCAGCGACCCACCGGCTCTCAACCGATCACCTATCACCATGGTGCCGCAGTCGCTTCTGGCCGGGACTTTCGCCCAGGGCCGATCAGCCAGCCCATCTCGGGCGTCTAAGGGCGATGGATGCGGACCGCAAAGCGGGGACTGTTCGCCCTGGCGCTGGCGCTGCTGCTGGGCTGGCAATCCGGGGGCGGGATGACCCCGGCGGCGGCGAGCGCGGCAAGCGCCACGGGACCCACCCACGCCAACAAGATCAAGGTTCGCACCGCCCACGGCGGCCCCGGGCAGGTCAGGGCCGGAGCCAGGACCGGAAGAGCCCCCGCCACCAACCAGCTCCTTTACAACGGCGGCAGGGTGGCCAACGTCCCGCAGGTCTACCTCAGCTTCTGGGGTCCGGAGTGGGCCTCCGCACAGCCGGCCAAGGACTACCTGAGCTCCTTTTTCGGCATGGTCGGTGGCAGCGACTGGCTGGCCTCGACCACCCAGTACTGCTCGGGCCAGCTTGACCCGCCCCTGACCTCCTGCGTCGGGCGGTCCCTGCAGCCGATCAGAAACCCGGTCGGCCAGCTGAAGGGCTGGTGGGACGACAGCACGTCTGTCAGCTACTCGACCCCCATCGGCAATTGCGGCCTGCAGGCGGCCGACCTGGGCGACTGCGACGTGATGATGGCCGCCGCCCGTGCCGCCGCGCACTTCGGCGCTCTACCGCAGGGCGCCGTGATCATGGTCGTGACTCCCAGCGGCCGGTCTCAGCCGGGCTTCGCCAGCGGTGGCTGGTGCGCGTACCACTGGGCGATCCCGAGCGGTGGACCGCTGCCATCGCCTGGCACGGCGTTCGCCTATCTGCCCTTCCAGCCCGACGCCGGAGGCAGCTGCGGCGCCAACTCCGTGAACGGCGGTCCCCGTGGCGTCTACGACGGTTTCAGCATCATCGGCGGACACGAGTACGCGGAGGCCATCACCGATCCCTACCCGGCCAGCGGCTGGCTGGATGCCTCGGGCGCCGAGAACGGCGACAAGTGCGCGTGGTTCAACATCGGCAACGCGTCCATGGGCGGCCAGGCCTTCGCCGTCCAGTCGCTCTGGAGCAACGCCGCGGGCGGCTGCGTGACCTCTTCGGCGCCGCTTTCCACGTTTCG
>JALYYF010000090.1 GCA_030946725.1 Candidatus Dormiibacterota bacterium | reverse complement strand
ACGGCCGCGGCCACATCACCCACCTCGAGCTCGAGTCGATCGGCTGAGGAGGTGGTGATGATGGCGGCGATGAGCTGCCCGCCGACGTCGATGATGACCTCGGTGGAGACCTCGCCCCTGCGCAGTTCGACAACGGTCCCGATCAGCTGATTCCTCGCGGAGAGCCGCGATTGCTGCGAGGCGGGCGCGAACATCGCAGGGAGGCCCTGTGCCAGGACCTCCCTCGCCGCGCGCACGGCGGCCGCCTTGACGTAGTAGTGGGCGACCCGGCCGCTCCGATGGTGGCCGACCAGCCCGAACCCGCTCAGGACACGCAGGTGTTGTGAGACGACCGTGTCGGAGACGCCCAGCCGACGCCCCAACTCGCCAACCGGGATCTCGGCCTTGTCTTCGGGAGGGAGCTCTCCGAAGAGCTTGAACCGCACGGGGTCCCCGAGCGCCCGAAGCAGCGCAGGCGCGGGATGCTCCGATACCTGCGCAGTCATGCAGGGGATTATAGCCGGCAGATCACAGCTCGGATCATCGCCGGTGCGCCTCTAGCGGAAGAGCAGCCCACGCCGATGCTTCGGCATGGCGGCGAGGAGTTCGGTCCTGGCCACGCCTGGTAGCGTCGCGAGCGCAGATGAGCAGCTGGCCGGCGGGTTGCAGGACAATGGAGTCGTCTCCGCACGCGTGGGTGTGGAGCCGTGGCGGCGGGTGAAGGAGGGTGACGGAAGCACGGCCGTCTTCACCGAGCGCGGCCAGCTCATCTCGTGCACGAACGCGGGAAAGGCCGAGATCTCGAGCTGGTCGGGTGAGCGGCTGAGCGATCCCGTGCTGATCAGGGTGTCGTCCGGCGGCCACGACCTTGATGGGATCGACGACCCCGTCACCGAGGCGGTCCAGCATCCGCGATGGGGAAGGGGCGGCAAGGTGATGTACGCAGAGGAGCGAGCAGATGATCCCAGCCAACTCACAACTCGATCCACCCGGCGGTACCGCATGGCTGGCTGGCCGCCAGGTGGCCCGGATCGGCTTCGGGGCCATGCAGCTACCTGGGCCACACGTATCGGGTCCGCCGCGCGACCGGGATACGGCTCTGGCCGTGCTGCGCCGGGCCGTCGAGCTGGGGGTCAATCACATCGATACCGCCCAGTACTACGGGCCTGATGTCGCCAACGAGCTGATCCACAGCGCGCTTCACCCGTATCCCGATGACCTTGTACTCGTGAGCAAGGTCGGTGCAGAGCGCGACGCCCAGGGTGGCTGGACTCCCGCTCAGCGGCCGGAGCAGCTGCGGGCCGGTGTGGAAGCCAACCTGCGCACCCTGGCTGTCGAGCAAGTGGGCGTGGTCAACTTGCGCCTGCTCGATGCCGATCAAGCGGCCGGTCAGGGCGTCGACCTGGACAGCCAGATGGCCGAGATGGTGGCGCTGCGTGACGAGGGAAAGATCGGCGGCATCGGGATCAGCAACGTCACGATCGACCAGCTCCGCCAGGCCCTACCAGCCGGCATCGCCTGCGTGCAGAACGCCTACAGCCTCCTCGACCGATCCGGCGAACCGCTCCTCGACCTGTGTCGGGAACACAACATGGCGTGGGTGCCGTACTTCCCCCTCGGCTCGGCGTTCCCGGGCGTGCCCAAGGTGACCCAGCACCCCGCCGTGGTGGCAGCCGCGACGTCACTCGGGGCCACATCGGCCCAGGTCGGCCTGGCCTGGCTCCTGGCCCACGACTCGCACGTGCTGGTGATCCCGGGGACGTCGAGTCTGGACCACCTGAGCGAAAACGTCGCCACGGCACAGGTGCACCTTGACGCCGACACACTGGCCGTACTGGACGGACTGGGGGCTCCGGCGAGCTGAGTCCTGGCGGCCGACGCCGGCCCGGTCCCCTCCCGCCGCCAAAGTCACGACGGCGACCGAATGCGTCGCGAGTTAAGATCCACGGCAGGCAGGGCATCGAGTGGAGACGAGTGAGGCACCTCAGCAGCGCGCAAACGAACGGCTGACACTCGCCATCGAAGGCGCCCCCGACAGCGATGCTGAGGAGCTCGCCCGACTGACCGGCCAGTTGCGCTCTCAGCTCCTAGAGCTCGACGTCGACAGGGTCGACCTGGTTCGCGGGGGCCAGGCGCCGCCGGGGTCCAAGGTCGCCGATCCGATCACGATCGGAGCGATCATCATCACGCTTGCACCAACCCTGATCCAGGCGGTGATCGGGCTGGTGCAGAACTGGCACAAGGACCACCCGGTCAGCAGCGTCAAGGTGACGCTCGGGGACGACTCACTGGAGCTCTCCAACGCTTCGCCCGAGCAGGTGGAGCAACTCGCACAGGCATTCATCGCCAGGCACTCCACCTCTTAGGCGCGGTGGCTGGCGAAGGCGGCGACCGTCGCCATCGGGACCCACCCTGGCCTGACGACGCGCAGTCGCTGAGGAAGGGAGGGCCGCACGCGTAGCGCGCTGATCGTCGCCAGCTACGATTACGAGAATCCAGGCCTGCAGCGGCTTCGGGCCCCAGCCCGTGACGCGGAGGCGCTGGCCGGAGTGCTGCGCCACCCTGACATTGGTGGCTTCGAGGTGCGCACGATTCTCAATGAACCTGAGTACGTGATCAGCGAGGCGGTGGAGGAGTTCTTCGCCGACCGAAGCCCGGACGACCTGCTTCTGCTCTATTTCTCGTGCCACGGGGTCAAGGACGACGACGGCCAGCTGTACTTCGCGGCTTCCAACACCAAGCCCAGCCGGTTGGGGGCGACCGCGGTTCCGGCCGAGTTCGTCAATCGGTGCATGAGCAGGAGTCGTTCCCGACGCGTGGTGCTGCTGCTGGACTGCTGCTATGCCGGCGCGTTCGAGCGCGGGTTGGTCGCCAGGGCGGGCACAGGCATGGACATCCAGGAGCGTTTCGGAGGACGCGGCCGCGCAGTGATAACGGCGAGCAGCGCCATGGAATACGCCTTCGAGGGAGACCAGCTGCCTGACAGCAAAGACCTGAAACCCTCGGTCTTCACGAGCGCGCTGGTGGAGGGGCTGGAGACGGGCGAGGCTGATCGCGACGAGGACGGCAATGTCGGGCTGGACGAGCTCTATGACTACGTCTACGGCAAGGTGCGGCAGGTGACCCCGAGCCAGACACCGGGCAAGTGGACGTTCGGCGTTGAGGGCGACCTGTACATAGCGCGCCGAAACCGCCCGGTCACCAAGCCGGCGCACTTGCCGCCCGAGCTGCAGCAGGCGATCGACCATCCGCTCCCCGGAGTCCGCGTTGCTGCGGTCCGTGAGTTGGAGGGCTTGTTGGGGGCCAAGCACGCCGGCCTCGCCCTCGCCGCCAGACTGGCGCTCGAGGGGCTTACCGGCGACGACAGCCGCAGTGTGTCCGCCGCCGCCGAGGGAGTGCTGGCCCGGTCGGCGCTGGAGTCCCCTGCAGAGGGCGAGGC
>JALYYF010000059.1 GCA_030946725.1 Candidatus Dormiibacterota bacterium | reverse complement strand
CCGGGCCGGTGCCGCTCGTCCTCAAGGCCCAGCGGCAGCTCGAGTTGGAGGACGAGCTCGTCGACCAGCTGCGAAACCGACACGGCCAGCAGAGTGACCTCCCGCTCCTGGGGATGGTCGGTCAGAGCCGAGCCGGCGAGCTCGACGGCGATCTCGGTCAGGGTGAGTGTCGCGGAGATCGGTGCCGGCAGCGTCACCGAACGGGTGACGGAGCGCAGGTCGGTGAAGCGAACCCTCACAGTGATGGTGCGGCCGGCCTGGGCCGCCTTTCGCAGCCGGCCCGCGACGCGGTCCGCCAGGTAGCCGAGCGCGGACCGGAGCAGCTCCCGTGTGGCCTGCCGGCGTCCCAGGGCGTACTGCGCTCCGACTGACGCGGCCCGCCGCGCGGTTTCGACGCGGCGGGGATCGAGGTTGGTGGCGAGCGCCCCCAGCTTGCCGCCGGCCGCCTCCCCGAGCAGGCCCTTCAGGACAGTGTTCGGCATGGCGGCGAGCTGACCGATGGTGCGGATGCCGGCGGCGGCCAGACTGGCCTGGGTGACCGGACCCACTCCCCATATCAAGTTCACCGGAAGGGGACGCAGGAATTCGAGCTCCTGGTGCGGCTCGACGACCACCAGCCCGTCCGGTTTGGCCGCCTGAGAGGCGATTTTCGCCAGATGCTTGGTCCGCGCCACTCCGACCGACACCGCCAGCCCGATCTCGGCGCGGACCCGCCGCCGGATGGCCGCCGCGATCTCGGAGGGGGAGCCGAACAGGTGGTCGGTCCCGGCGACGTCGAGGAACGCCTCGTCTATCGAAATGCGCTCCACCAGCGGTGTGAAGTCCCCGAGGACACCGATGACCTGGTCTCCAAGGCGCTGGTAGTCGCGGAAGTGGCCGCCCACGAACCGGATGTCCGGACACAGCTGGCGCGCCCTCCAACCGGGCATCCCTGCTCGGACGCCGAACGCCTTGGCCTCGTACGAGGCCGCGAGCACAACGCCCTCGCCGACGGCGACAGGCCTCCGGCGCAGGCTGGGATCGAGCAGTTGCTCGACCGACGCGTAGAAGGCGTCGAGGTCGGCGTGGAGAATGGTCGCCCCTCCAGCCCGGACCATTGCAACAGATTAGCGAACAGACGTTCGGCTTGTTGCCCGGGTCCGCCTTGCCGTAGGAATGAACAGGGTGCGGGACCGGTACTAGTCCGAGGTATCAACCGCTCCGATTTCGGCTACTGGTCGCGGGGAGCAGAGACTGTCAATCACGGGAGGATTCAATGGGTACCTGGCAGTTCGATCCGTTCCACACCCAAGTGGAGTTCTCGGCCAAGCACCTCGGCATGATGACTGTGCGGGGCCACTTCCCGGAGGTCTCCGTCACGGGCAACGTAGACGTCGAGCATCCGGAGAACACATCGGTGGAGGCTGTGGTCAACACCGTGAGCATCCGGACTCACAACGAGACCCGCGACAACGATCTGCGGTCGTCCAACTTCCTTGAAGTGGACAAGTACCCGACCATCACGTTCAAGAGCACCCGGATCGAGCCCAGCGGTGAAGACCGCTATCAGGTCACGGGCGACCTGACGATCAAGGGCAACACGCGTCCGGTGACTCTCGCCACGGTCAAGTACGGCGAGTTCAACGACCCCATGATGGGTCACCGGATTGGCTACGCCGCCGAGGGCCAGATCAATCGCAAGGACTTCGGCCTGACATTCGAAATGATGCTCGACGGCCGGTTCATCGTGAGCAACGAGGTCCAGATCATGATCGAGGGCGAGCTGGTGGAGAAGGAAGAGGCGGAGGCTGGCCAAACGGCAAGCACATAGGGAGCGCGGCCGCGGCACGAGGCGGGCATCAGGGTGGCGACCGGGCGGTAAGCCGAGGAGTGGCGATGAGCGATCCTGGTCTGGTGGCGGGTGTGGAGCTTCCCAACGAGACGGTCGTCAACTGGCAGGCGCCTCCCTTGAAGTTCGGCCTCGGCGCGACCGAGGAGATCGGCGAGCAGCTTCTCGGAATGGGCCTGGGCAAAGTGCTGCTGGTCAGCGACCGCCACCTCGAAGAATTGGGCCTGCCTGCGCGCGTGGCGGCGACGATCGAGCTCGCCGGCGTCGAGGTGCAGGTTTTCACGGGCTCGCAGGTCGAACCGACCGACAGGTCCATTAAGCAGGCGCTCGAGGAGCTGGAGGGTGAGGACTTCGACGGCTACGTGGGCGTCGGAGGCGGCTCCTCGCTCGACACCGCCAAGGCGATCAACCTCCTGAAGACGTATCCCGCCGACCTGATGACCTACATCAACAGGCCGGTGGGGGAGGGAGCGCCCGTCCCGGGTCCCCTGAAGCCGCTGGTCGCTGTACCCACCACGGCCGGCACGGGGAGTGAGTCGACACCGGTCTGCGTGGTCGACCTTCTCGGCCTCAAGGTAAAGGCCGGCATCAGCGGCAACCAGCTCCGGCCCTGGCTGGCGATCGTCGATCCTCTGAACACCATCGGCATGTCACCCGAGGTCACCGCGGCGGGCGGCTACGACGTCATGACGCACGCCCTCGAGTCCTATACCTCCCGGCCGTACGACCGCCGTCCCCGCTACCCGGATCGCCTCCACCGGCCGGCCTACATAGGAGCCAACCCGATCAGCGACGTCTGGTGCGAGCGGGCGTTGGAACTGGTCGGTCGCTTCCTCCGCCGGGCGGTCCTCAACGGAGACGACCTGGAGGCGCGGGTGGGGATGGCGATGGCCGCCACCTTCGCCGGAATGGGCTTCGGCAACGCCGGCGTGCACGTCCCACACGCTGTGGCCTATCCGATCGCCGGCCTGGTCCGGGAATACCTGCCCGCCGGCTACGCGGGCGTCGATGAGGCGCTGGTGCCACACGGCCAATCGGTGATCGTGACAGCACCCGCGACCTTCGATTTCACCTATCCCACCGCCCCCGAACGCCATCTGCGGGCGGCCGAGCTGCTGGGCGCCAGCCTTGCCGGGGTGACCGGGGCCAACGGTGGCGAGCTGCTCCCGGCGACCGTCCGGCGAATCGTGGAGGACACCGGAGGACCAGGGAGTATCTCGTCCTTCGGCTACGGTGAGGCGGACGTCGCTGCGCTGGTGGAGGGGACGCTCAAGCAGGAACGGTTGCTGAGCGGCTGTCCGCGAGAGATCGGGCGGACCGAGCTCGAGCGAATCGTCCGCGCTTCCATGACGGACTGAGGCCGCGGAGGGCCCCGGCGGCCCGGCCGCCCGATGGTATGGTCGGGACGCGCCGGGATGGCGGAATCGGCAGACGCGGCGGTCTCAAAAACCGTTCCCCG
>JALYYF010000022.1 GCA_030946725.1 Candidatus Dormiibacterota bacterium | reverse complement strand
ACCATTTCCCGCGCTCTTTCTTTCCGCACCACGCGCGGCCCGGTTCTCTCGCCGTCGAAGACCGGGTGGGCGAGGCGACCATCGCGGAGCTTCGCCGCCGTGGTCATGCGGTCGAGGTCCTGACGGGCTGGTCCGCGGGACGCCTCTCCGCTGTGGCGGACGACAGGCCGCGCGGGCTGCTGCGCGCGGCGGCAAATCCCCGAGGGATGCAGGGGTACGCCGTCGGTCGCTGAGAGCGGCGCTTCGGCGCTCTCTCTTTAGTGTCCGGCGCCGAGGACCGGCGCCGCGCCTGCCAGCCCCGCCACCAGCAGGATGCTCGGGAAAAGGCCCAGGATGAGGGCGAAAATCCCGGAGGCGACGACTGCCACAACAGGACCACGCGCCCGCGTGAGACGCCGTGCCTCCGCTCCGGGGGTCCACACGTGGTAGACGACGCGCAGGTAGTAGGCCACGGAAATCACGCTCGCCAGGACGGCTATCACCACCAGCCAGGTCCAGCCGGCGCTGACGCCGGCGCTGAACAGGAAGAACTTCCCGATGAACCCCACAAGTGGTGGGAAGCCGGCCAGCGAGAGCATGAAGACCGTCATCAGGATGCCCAGCAACGGGTACCGATAGACGAGGCCGTCCAGGTCCTCGAGCCGGTCGTGCTCGCCGTCGCGATCGACCAGCACGGTCAGCACGGCGAAGGCGCCGAAGTTCATGAAGACGTAGGCGAGCAGGTAGAAGAGAACCGCCGCAACCCCGTTCTTGCCGCCGGCGATGACCCCGACCAGCATGTAGCCTCCCTGGGCTATCCCGGAATAGGCGAGGAGGCGCTTCACGCTGGTCTGCGCGATCGCCGCCACGTTGCCCACGATCAGGCTGAGCACCGCGATGAAGGCGAGCACCACCTGCCACTCGCCGGAGACGTGCTGCAGGCCGGAGACGAAGACGCGGATGATCATGGCGAAGGCGGCTGCCTTGGTGCCGACCGACATGAACGCCGTCACGGGGAGCGGAGCGCCCTGGTACACGTCGGGTGTCCACTGGTGAAAGGGCGCCCCCGAGATCTTGAAGCCGAAGCCGACACCCAGCATCAGGATGCCGATGATCAGGATCGGGTTGGATGCCTGGTCGCTGGTGACCGCCTTCTCGATGTCGGGGAGCAGGGTGGAGCCGCTGGTCCCGTAGACCAGCGCCATCCCGTAGAGGACGAAGGCGCTCGCGAAGCCGCCGATCAGCAGGTACTTGGCCGCCGCCTCCTGCGAGGTCGTGTCGCGGCGGGCGAATCCACAGCTGACGTAGAGCGCGAGCGAAAGCGTCTCAAGGGCCAGGAAGACCGTGACCAGTGAGGTCGCCGCCGCCAGGGACATCATGCCGACGATCGCCGCCAGCGTCAGGACGTGCAGCTCCGCCTCAGGGAAGCCTCGCCGCCGCACGTAGGCGTGGGAGACCGCGACGGTGAGCAGGCCCAGCGCCGCGAACAGCATCTCGAAGTAGAGCGCGAAGTTGTCACCCGTGACGAAGCCGAAGTAGGCGCTGTGCCCGCCGCCCATGAGCCAGCGTCCGAAGGCGAACAGCAGCGCGAGCAGCAGGCCCAGTGCCGAGATCCCCAGGGCCGCGGAGCCGCGGAGGCGGACCGGAAGCGCCAGGTCCGCCAGCATCACGACTATCAGCGCGACCGCCACGATGGCGATCGGCGCTATCTGCGACAGGTCGCTGAAGCCCTGGGCCGCCGAGTAGCTGACGCTGGTCGGGTTGACCACCAGCAGCGTGCTCATCGCCAGCCCACGGGGAATGGAATTCCGAGCGCGAGCATCGGGTGTGTGAGCACGTAGGGGTAGAGCCCGAGGAAGACCATGAGCAGGACGAGCGGGGCGATCACCACCAGCTCGTCAGCGACTATGTCCATGCGCGCAGTCGCGACGGCGGCTCCTGCGCCGCCCGTGACGTGTGTAACGTCGGCGAGCTGCTCCCCCGGCGCTGCGTACATCACACCCTGGAACAGCCGGAGCATGTAGACCGGGGCGAGGATCAGGCCCACGCAGCCCGCCACCGCCAGCCAGGGTGAGTACTGCCAGGCCCCGAGCAGAGTCATGAACTCGCCGACGAAGCTGTTCAGCCCGGGCAGGCCCAGGGCGGCCAGGGTGACGATGAAGAAGATCGCGGTCATGACCGGCATGCGGGGCGCCAGGTCCTTGAGCACGGAGCGGTCGCGGGTTCCCGTCCGGGCCTCGATCCAGGCGGCGATCAGGAAGAGCGCGGGGATGATGATCCCGTGGTTGACCATCTGGACGACCGCTCCCTGCTGGCCCTGCTGGTTGAACGAGAAGATGCCGAGGACGATGAAGCCCATGTGGCTGACGCTGGAGTAGGCGATGATCAGCTTGATGTCCCGCTGGCTGAGGGCCATCAGCGCGCCCCAGATGATGCCCAGCACGGCCAGCACCGGCATCACCCCGTTCCAGTCCCACCACCCCTGGGGATGGGGGAGGAGGGGGACCAGGACGCGCAGCATGGCGTAGGCGCCGGTCTTGCCCATGACGCCCGCGAAGGTGACCAGGAAGGGGGCGGGCGCCACCCGGTAGGCGTCGGGAAGCCAGCCGTGGAACGGGAACAGCGGGACCTTGATGGCGAAGGCCAGGGCCAGCATGAAGAAGAGCCCGAACTGGATCGCCGGCGTCGGCGGATGCGCCGCCAGAGTGACCATGTCGAAGGAGTGCGAGCCGGTGTAGACGTATTCGCCGATGACTCCGACCAGCGCCAGCAACGAGCCGACCAGCGTGTAGAGGATGAACTTGATCGCCGCCGGACGGCCCCCCTGGTTCTCGCCCCAGAGCCAGAGCAGGAAGTAGGCGGGGATCAGCATCGCCTCCCAGAAGACGTAGAAGAGGAGGAGGTCGGCGGCCAGGAAGAGCCCTGCCATGCCGGCCTCGAGGAGCAGCAGCATCGAGACGAAGCCGCTGATCCTTCGCATGCGGCTGCTGGTGGCGAGGACGGCGATGACCGTGAGCAGGCCGTTCAGCACGAGCAGCCAGAGGCTGATGCCATCCACGCCGACGTGGTAGGAGACCCCGAACTGGGGGATCCAGGGCACGTTCTGCTCGAACTGGTAGCCGTGGTGCCCCGGGTCGAACGCGACGGCGACCACCAGCGTGAGGGCCAGCGTGGCGACCCCGAAGAGCGCTCCGACGACCTTCGCCAGCCTGGCCGGCGTGAATGCCACCGCCACGGCTCCGACCGCCGGCAGCAGCCAGATGGCCGTCAGTATCACGCCGCGAACCTGTAGACGAGCAGCACGGCGGCGCCGACCAGCGCGCCGGCCAGAAAGATCAGCATGTAGGCCCGGAAGTAGCCGTTTTCCACCAGGGAGAGGCTGGCCGCACCCGCGGTGGTGACCACGCCCACCTCCTCCAGCGATCCTTCCAGCACCGGCTTCTCGAGAAGCTTGTCACCGGCCTCGGCCGAACGGTCGAGCGGCCTCACGAAGATGGCGTCGTAGAGCTCGTCGAAGTAGTACTTGTGCTCCAGAAAGCGCTGCAGCCGCGGGAGGCGCTGGGAGAGCGGGTGGAAGCGAGGCCGGATGTAGTAGTAGTAGGCCAGGATGAAGGTGGCCACCCCGAGCAGGAAGGTGGTCACCGTGATCGCGTATTCGAGGCTTCTCGGTTCCCAGCCCAGGGGACCGACCACCGGCGCCAGGTACTCCTCCACCAGCTTCCAGCCGAACGGGAAACCCGCGTTTATCTGGAGCAGCCCGCCGACGCAGGTGAGGATGGTCAGGATCAGGACGGGAATCCTCATCGCCGCGCCCGGCTCGTGCGGGTGCTCCACCGGCCGCTCTGGCGAGGCGGGCCGCACGAAAGCGATCCACCACATGCGCCCGGTGTAGAAGCCGGTCAGCAGCGCCGTCAGGAATCCGAGCGCCCAGAGCACCTGCGGGAAGCCGCTCGGGTCGGGCTTGCTGAAGGCGTCGCCGAGGACCAGCTCCTTGGAGAAGAAACCGACGAGGGGGAAGATGCCGACCAGCGACAGCGAGCCGATCAGGAAGCAGACCGACGTGAAGCGCATGTCCCTCCAGAGACCGCCGAACTTCCGCATGTCCTGCTCGTCGTGCATGGCGTGGATGATGTTGCCGGCCGACATGAAGAGAAGGGCCTTGAAGAAGGCGTGGGCCAGCAGGTGGAAGAGGCCGGCGCCATATGCGCCGAGCCCCACGCCCAGGAACATGTAGCCGATCTGGCTCATGGTCGAATAGGCGAGCACGCGCTTGATGTCCGTCTGCACGATGGCGATCGTTGCGGCCATGAGCGCGGTGACGGTGCCCAGCGCCGCGGCGGTGTTGTGGGAGAAGACCGCCACGTCATAGATCGGGTGCATGCGCGCGATCAGGTACACCCCGGCGGTGACCATGGTGGCGGCGTGGATGAGCGCAGAGACCGGGGTCGGACCCTCCATCGCGTCCGGAAGCCAGGTGTGAAGAGGCAGCTGGGCGGACTTGGCGATGCCTCCGATCAGCAGCAGGAAGCCGATCAGCTCCAGCACGAAGCTGTCCGTCTTCGGAATCGTGCCGAAGACGCGGGCATAGGTCATCTGGTGATAGGTGACGAAGATGGCGAAGGCGGCCAGGATGAGGCCGATGTCGCCGACCACGTTCATGACGAAGGCCTTGCGCGCGGCGACCACCGCGCTGTGGCGCCAGTAGTAGAAGCCGATGAGGAGATATGAGCTGAGGCCCACGCCCGCCCAGCCGATGATCAGGAAGACGAAGTTGCCTGCCAGGACCAGCACCAGCATGGAGAGGATGAAGAGGTCCATGTAGCAGAAGAAGCGGGCGTAGCTGCCGTCCGTCTCGTGCTCCATGTACCCGACGGCGTAGGTCACTATCAGGCCGCCGACACCGGTTATGACCAGGCACATGAAGATGGAGAGGCGGTCGACCAGGAGGTTGGCCGGCAGCTCGAAGCTGCCGCTCTGGATCCAGGTCCAGTACGAGAAGTCGTGTGCCCGCGCCTGCGTCAGGTTGTCCCAGAAGAGGATGAGAGTGCAGACGAAGGCCAGCCACACCACGCCAGGCCCGATCAGCTGCACACCGCGCCGCGGGAGCCGGAAGGCGCCGAACGCCAGGACCAGAGCGCCCAGCGCCGGGAGGACCAGGATGGCCAGGGTCACGGCCGCCAGTCCTTGCACCGGCTAGCCTCGCAGCTCGCTGAGCTCGTCGATGTCCTCGACGTCTCGCACCCGGAAGATGTCGACGAGGACGGCCAGGCCTACCACGGCCTCGGCGGCGGCGACCACCATGGTCATCAGGGCGAAGAGCTGGCCCTCCACGTTGTGGAGCTGCCTGGAGAAGGCGATCAGGGTGAGGTTGACCGCGTTCAGCATGAGCTCGATGCAGACCAGGATCACGATCGGGTTGCGGCGCACCAGCACGCCGATCGCTCCCAGCATGAAGAGCGTCGCCGCCACCAGCAGGAACCAGCGCGTGTCCAGCGTGCCGCCCGAGATCTGGAACTGGCCGTAGTCAGGCACCGGGCCTTTCCTCCTGCTCGCCGGCGGGCAGCTCGTAGTCGGGGCGGTCACCGCGACTCAGGTAGATGGCGCCGACGGCGGCGACCAGCAGAAGTATCGAGGTCAGCTCGAACGGGAACAGGTAGGCGGTGAAGAGCCCTATGCCGATCTGCTGGACGCTGCCGAACGAGGCCAGGTCAGCGGCCTGGGGAGCCCGGAAGCGAACACCGCTCAGCATCGCCCAGAGCACACCGAAGAATGAGAGGCCAACCAGCAGCGAGAATGCCCAGTGCAGGCGGAGCCGCCTGCTGACCCGCTCGCGTCCAGGTCCGAGGAGGGCGACGACGAACAGGAACAGCACCATGACCGCGCCTGCATAGACGATCACCTGGACGGCGAAGACGAACTGTGCCGAGAGCATCAGGAAGAGCACGGAGAGCGCCAGCATGACCGCGACCAGGCTCAGTACGGACTTGATCGGCTCACGAAAGGCGACGACGCCAACGCCGCCCAGGAGTGCTATGGCGGCTGCGATCCAGAAGATCGCCTGAGCGATCAATTCAGGGGCTGTCGACCGTCTCGGCCGTGTCCACCTGCCGGCGGTCGAAAGTTGGTCGTGGTTGATCCGTCATGCCGGGGCCCTCCACGACGGGCGCGGAATGGCCGGCTGCGAAGCCCGCTATCAGCGGTCTCTCCTCTGCCGGGTTGGGCTCCAGCAGCATTTCCCTTGTGTACACGAAGCGCTCGCGGCTGACGTCCGCCATCTCGTACTCGGGGCCCAGGACGATGGCCTGCACCGGACAGGCATCCTCACAGTAGCCGCAGAAGATGCAGCGGAGCATGTTGATCTCGTAGACCTTGGCGTAGCGCTCCCCGGGGCTCACCCTGTGCTCTTCGGTGTTCTCGGCCGCGATCACCAGGATGCAGCCGACGGGACAGGCGGCCGCGCACAGCTCGCAGCCGATGCAGCGCTCCAGGCCGTTCTCGTAGCGCCGCAGGTAGTGCCGGCCCCGGTAGCGCTCCGAGCGCGGGGACTTCTCTTCCGGGTACTGGGTCGTGACCACGGGCCGGAACATCTCCCCGAGCGTGGTCTTGAGACCTGTCGCCAGGGCAGCCACGTCCTGACCGACGTTCTGGCGGTTCTTCCGGTTGCGGTCAGCCATCCCTTTGCTTAACCCTACTGCACGGCCACGAGCACAATGGCGGTGACCATCACGTTCAGGATTGCCAGGGGCAGCATGACCTTCCAGCCCAGGCGCATGAGCATGTCGTAGCGGAGCCTCGGCATCGTCGTGCGCACCCAGATGAACAGGAAGATGAAGAACACGACCTTCACGACGAACCAGAAGACCGGCGGCAGCACCGGCCCCTCCCAGCCCGCGAAAAAGAGCAGGACGGCCAGCGCCGAGACCGTGATCATGTTGATGTACTCGCCGAGATAGAAGCAGACGAACTTGAGGCCGGAGTACTCGGTCAGGTAGCCGCCGATGAGCTCCTGCTCCGCCTCCGGGAGGTCGAAGGGCGTGCGGTTCACCTCGGCGACCGCCGAGATGATGTAGATGACGAAGCTGAGCGGCGCGAGGATTATGAGCGGAAGAGGGAAGGTTGCGCCGAACCAGTGCACCTGGTAGGTCGCGATGTCCTGCAGCCGCAGCGAGCCCACGATCATGAAGACCGGAACCAGCGCCAGCCCCAGCGAGAGCTCGTAGCTGATGAGCTGGGCGGCCGCACGCAGCCCTCCCAGCAGCGAGTACTTGTTGTTCGAGGACCAGCCGCCCAGGAGCAACGCGTAGGCGTTCATGGAGCTGACGGCGAAGACCAGCAGGATGCCGACATTGAGGTCCGCGATCCAGTAGGAAAAGCCGTACCAGATGCCCACCGGGATGACGGCCCAGGCCAGGAAGGCTGCCGAGACCATGATGGCCGGCGCCAGCACGTAGAGCACCCCGTCGACGTCGCGGGGAGCGAAGCTCTCCTTGAACGCCAGCTTCACACCGTCGGCGGCGAGCTGCAGCAGCCCGAAGGGCCCGACACGGTTGGGGCCTGGGCGGCGCTGCATGCGACCCAGGGCCACGCGCTCGAACCAGACGCTGTATGCGGCGCTGGTGAGGAGCACCACGATGGCGACCACCATCGCCACTACGACGACGATCCAGTGCCCGATCGGATTGGTGTAGATGCCGCCGGGGTCGGGCGCCGACAGCCAGAGCGCGGTCATGGCCGGGCCGGACCGTAGAGGACCGCCGTCGCCGGCCGCTGCGGCGCCGGCGGCTCGGCCAGCGCCGCGAAGGCGTCGACCACGCGGGCGGCCTCGCGCTGGATCTGGAAGACGCCGAGGTAGTCCATGCCGTCCAGGCCGAGCCGCTGCCCCAGGTCGCCCAGCACCTCCCAGCTCTCACGCAGCGGAAGCGCGGCGCGCAGCACCGGAAGGACGAACTGGACGCGCCCCTCGAGGTTGGTGTAGCTGCCCTGCGTCTCGGCGAAGGTCGCAGCCGGCAGCACCACGTCGGCCCCGTCGTGCTCGGGCCGCGGCACGCTGTCCCAGACGGCGACGAAGCGCGCGGTCGCCGGCGGTCGGCCGGAACCCCAGAGCAGGACCGCGTCGCAGCCCTCCAGGTCCTCCTGGCGACCGTCGAAGCCGACCGCCAGCGCACCCCGCTCGTTGGTGGCCCGGTACAGGGGCATGACGCCGGCACCGACCGCCGTGGCCAGCTCCGCCACCGCCTGGCCGAGGTCGTCCACGTCCACCGCGCCGCGGCCGTCACCGTAGAGGATGGCCACCGGCCCCTCACCGAGCCACTCGTGCCGGACGAGCTTGCGGACGGCGTCCGCGGTCTCGCCGGCGGCCACCCGGACGTGGAAGGTGTCTGCCCAGCGGTCGAGGTCGAGCTCGCCGGGGTGCACGACGATCAGCCTCGCCCCGAGCTTGCTGACGGCCTTCTTGATCCGCAGGTTGACGATGGGCACGTCGTCGGCGGTGTCGGAGGCGATCACCACGATCGTCCGGCAGCCGTCGAGGTCCCTTATCGCCAGGGTCTCGCCGGCCGGCGCCGGAAGCAAGGTGCGCCTCTCCAGCGCCACGCGGGCGCCCTTCCAGGGTCCGTCGACCAACCGGCGGAGCAGGTAGAGCTCCTCGTTGGTGACGTCCTGGGGCAGGAAGATGCCGAGCTTGCGGCCCTTGACTCCCTCCAGCAGCGCGTCCAGGGCGGAGTCCCAGGTGGTCGCCGCGCCACCGACGGTTGGCACCCGCACCCGCTCCGGGGCGTTGACGTGCGTGTACTGGAAGCGGCCCCGGTCGCAGATCCAGCCTTCGTCGATGTCGTCGTTCTCCCGCGAGGTCACGCGGACCAGCTCGTTGCGGCGCTGCCAGAGGCTTACGTTGCAGCCGACCGAGCAGCGCGAGCACACCGAGGGAGTGTCGGCCATGTCCCAGGGCCGCGATTCGAAGCGCCAGACCCGGCTGGTCAGCGCCCCCACGGGACAGAGGTCGATGATGTTTCCGGAGAACACCGACTGCAGCGGCTCCTCGAACTGGCTGGTGATGAAGGAGTGCACGCCGCGCTCGTCGGTGGTCAGCTCCTGGGACCAGGTGATCTCGTCGTAGTACCGGGTGCAGCGGTAGCACAGCACGCAGCGCTCACGGTCGAGAGCGATGTTCTCGGAGAGCGGGATCGGCTTGCGGAAGTGCAGCCGCGGGGCGTCGATCCGGCTGGTCGGGTACCCGTGACGGAACGTGTAGTCCTGCAGCGGGCACTCGCCGCCCTTGTCGCAGATCGGGCAGTCGAGCGGATGGTTGACCAGCTCGTACTCGAGGATGTCGGCGCGGGCGCCGACCGCCAGCGCGGTGTTGGTCCTGACCACCATGCCCTCGGCTGCCGGAGTGGTGCAGGCGGTCGTCGGCTTGGGCGGCCCGGGGCTGATCTCGACCAGGCAGAGGCGGCAGGCGCCGACCGGGTCCAGCTTGTGGTGGTAGCAGAAGACCGGCACCTCGACGTTGACCAGCTTCGCGGCCTCGACCAGCAGGGTGCCCTTGGGCACCGTCACGCTCCTTCCGTCGATGGTCAGCGTGACCGTGTCCGGTCCCTTCGGCCGCACCGAGGCAGCCTGGTCCGCAGGCGCCGCCGCCGCCGCGGGCGAGCTGGGCTGGGGAGACTGG
Organism: Candidatus Dormiibacterota bacterium; assembly: GCA_030946725.1. Classification (GTDB taxonomy): domain Bacteria; phylum Chloroflexota; class Dormibacteria; order Dormibacterales; family Dormibacteraceae; genus Nephthysia. Next base: position 1,764 of record JALYYF010000022.1, on the reverse strand, counting down.
ACCGGATCGTGGCCGGGCACCGAGGCCTGGCTTCCGGGTGGCGCCGCCCCGCTCTTGCGCTGCTCTTCGTCAGGCACTGGCCGCAACCACCTGGTCTTCGACCGAGCAGCGGTGCTCGAGACAGTGCTCCTCGTACTCGCTGCGGAAGTGCCTCATCGTCGAATAGATGACAAAGCCGGCCGAGTCGCCGAGTGCGCACAGGCAGCGGCCGTTCTGCAGGCTCTCCTGGATGGTGTCGAAGATGCCAAGCTCCACCTCGCTTCCACGCCCCTCAAGCACCCGGTCGTAGGTGCGAAGCGCCCAGTTGCCGCCGACCCGGCAGGGAGTGCACTTGCCGCAGGACTCGTGGGCGTAGAACTGGAGCAGCCGCCGGGCGGCCTTCACCATGCAGTGCGTGTCGTCCATCACGATCACGCCGCCCGATCCGGCCATGGAGCCCGCCCGGGCCACGTCCTCCAGGTCGGTGGAGACGTCCAGCCCCGACTCGGGCAGCACGGGCGCTGAGCAGCCGCCCGGCCAGAAGGCCTTGACGCGGCGGCCCGGCGGCGGCCCGCCGGCCAGCCCCATGATCACTTCCCGGAAGCTCGTGCCTATCTCGATCTCGAAGACGCCGGGATTCTGGACGTTCCCGCTGACCGAGAGGAGGCGGGTCCCCTTCGAGTTGCCGAGGCCGAACTTGGCGTACTCGGCACCGCCGTGGTTCACGATCCAGGGCACGGTCGAGAGGGTCTCCACATTGTTGATCAGCGTCGGCCTGCCCCACGCACCCTTGACCGCCGGGAACGGCGGCCGGGATCGAGGCTGAGCCCGCTTGCCCTCCAGTGACTCCAGCAGCGCGGTCTCCTCTCCGCATATGTAGGCGCCGTGACCGCGGTAGATCTGGATGTCCAGCGGATAGTCGCGATCGAAGGGCCGAGGGCCGAGGATGCCCTCTTCACGGAGCTCGGCGATCGCGGCCGTCAGCATCCGGAAGGGCCCGTCGTACTCGCCGCGCAGGTAGATCCAGCCCTGGTGCGCACCGATCGCGAAGCAGGCGATGAGGATTCCCTCCAGGAGCATGTGCGGGGAGTTCTCCATGATGTAGCGGTCCTTGGTGGTCCCCGGCTCCGCCTCGTCGCCGTTGACCACGACGTACTTCGGGCCCGTCACGTCCTTGGGTATGAAGCCCCACTTGGTGCCGGTCGGGAAGCCCGCGCCGCCCCGGCCGCGCAGGCCCGAGGTCTTCACCTCGGCGGTGATCTCTTGGGGAGCCATCTCGAACATCGCCTTGCGCAGGGCGCTGTAGCCTCCGTGCTCGCGGTACACCGAGAGTCGGTGCAGGCCCGCTGTCCCGAAGAGGCCGGTCAGCAGGTGGTGGCGAGCCTCCCCGTAGGACCCGCGCAGGTTGACTGAGGGTTCTCTATTCATGCCGTTCGACTTCGCCCTCCGCGCCCGTCCCGCGCCGTGCGGCCTCGACCAGGGAATCGATCTTCTCCGGCGTCAGGTCGTAGTGGTACCGATGCTGGTACCGCATCATCGGCGCGAACTCGCAGGCGCCCAGGCACTCCACCTCCTCGACGCTGAACAGACCGTCGGCGCTGACCTCGTCGAAATGGTCGACCCCGATCCCCCTCTTGATGTGCTGGCAGATGTCGTAAGCGCCGCGCAGGGCGCAGGAGAGGTTGGTGCACACGTAGAAGTGGTGCTTGCCGATCGGCTGCAGGTGGAGAAGCGTGTAGAAGGTCGCGACCCCCTCCACGTAGCCGGGGTCGAGGCGGAGTAGGT
>JALYYF010000017.1 GCA_030946725.1 Candidatus Dormiibacterota bacterium | reverse complement strand
GCCGCCTGCCGGCGACCGCGGTCGGTGAGCGGGTGGTCGACGACCCTGTGCGACAGGACGCCCTCGATGTTCGCCCTGTTCTCACCATGCCTGGCCAGGTAGAGCCTGGTCACGCGGTTCACTCTAGGCTCTCGCGGAGCGATCGATCCTCGACGGCCTCGGCCGGGTCCGCCGCGCCTCCGTCCCTATGAGTAGCTGGCGACCTCTATGAGGTTGCCGTCCGGGTCACGAAAGTAGATGGAGGTCATCGGTCCCAGAGCTCCGAGCCGCGACACGGGACCCTCGACCACCTCGACGCCGCCGGCGGACAGGTGCTCCAGCCACTCGTCAAGGTTTGCCTCGGTCACGAAGCAGAGGTCCGAGCTGCCGGGAATCGGTCGCCGGGCGTGAGGCTCGAACTCCCGCCCCGCCTCGTGCAGGTTGATCTTCTGGCTTCCGAACCGGAGCGCCAGGCGGCCGCGCTCGAACGCCCGCACCGACATTCCCATGACCCGCGTGTAGAACTCGATCGTCGCCTCCACGTCCTCGACCGTCAGGACCAGGTGGTCGAGCCCGACTACCTTCAATCGCTCACCCCATCGCGGCCATGAGCTCGATCTCTCTGGATCGCTCCGAGTAGCCGGGATGGGACGGCCGCCGGGCCAGGTACCAGGCCAGCGTCTCCGGAAGCGCGTCCTCCAGCGCTGATGGTTCGAATCCCAGCTCGCGCCGGGACCGGGTGAGGTCATAGCCGGCCGAGCGCCGCGGATCCGGGCCGTAGGGGCTGGCCGACGGCGGCAGCTCGGCGAAAGGGACGGGCACCAGCCGGGGCTGCCGCCCCAGGGCGCTCCCCAGCGACTCGATCAGCCGGCGCAGGGTTACGCCTTCGAAGGCGACGTTGTAGGCGCCGTCCGCGTCGCGTGCGAGGTCGCAGGCGAGAGCGCAGGCGTATCCCACGTCCCTGCTCCAGGCCAGTCCCGCCTGCCGCTCGTACGACTCGGCCGGTACCAGCAGCGGCCCTCCGTCTTCGATCCGCTGGATGTAGGCCGCCAGGCGCAGCGTGTGGTCGTCCGCACCCAGGACGGCGGGGGGCCGGACGGAAACCCAGGGAACCCCGTGGCTTCGGGCCAGGACCGTCTCACACCACCGCTTCCCGGCCAGGTAGGTCACGACATCGCGGCGCACATCGGCCGCCTCGAAGCCTGGCGGCTCACCTTCGAGGGGGACGAAGTCCTCCTCTCGCGCCGGCCTCCCTTCCAGGTCGGGATAGACGCCCGTCGAGACGAAGACGTATCGATCTCCCTCGAAGAGCTCCAATACCGCCTGCACCTCCGACGGCCGGTAGGCGGCCAGGTCGAGCAGCACTTCGGGCCTGGTCGTCTCCAGCGCCCGGGACAGCTGGGCACGGTCGCCGCGATCGAGGACGACGTGGCTGGTGAAGGTGCCGTAGGGCTTCGGCGAGCGGCCGGCGGCGATCGTCTCCACTCCCCGCCGCATCAGTTCCCGGCAGGCGGACGTTCCGATGAAGCCGGTCCCGCCGATGACCAGGCACTTCAACCCTCGAGGTCCCTGGCCCTGAAGGCGACGTCGACATCCGGGAGCACTCCGAGCCGCCGAGCCATCTCCTGTGCCAGGGCCACCGACCGATGCCGGCCGCCGGTGCAGCCGAAGGCCACGGTCAGCTCCATCCGGCCCTGGCGCCGGTACTCGACCAGGAGAGGAGCGATCGTGGCCTCCAGGCCGTCCAGGAGGCAGCGCGCGGCAGGCTGGCCGAGGACGTAGTCGCGGACTCGGGGATCGCGACCGTCGAGGGGCTTGAGCTCCGGGACCCAGTACGGGTTGTCGAGGAATCGGCTGTCGACGACCCAGCCGCTCTCGTCCGGGATGCCGCTCTTGAAGGCGAAGGCCAGGCAAGTCACTTCCATGCGCGCTCGGCTCCGGAGCCGACGGGCCAGCTCGGGCACCTGGTGCGACTTCACCCGGTGATGGGCGCGGCTGTAGCTGCCCGCGGGCTCCCCGTCATCGTCCCCGCTGTGGACCAGCACGTATCGCAGGCCGCGCTCGTCCGCCTGCCTCAGGGCCGTCCCCGATGGGCCGATAAGGCCGAAGGCGACGTCGCCCTCCTGCGCGTCGGCCTCGACTTCCGTCCCCTTGAGAACCGTGAAGCCGGCCGCGCCGAAGGCGCTGAGGGCCTCGTCCACCTGCAGCTCCGTGCGGGCGCCGATGATCACGAGGTTCACCTGCAGACCGTAGCGCATCAAGCTCCTCCCCCCGCCGGGCGGGGGAGGCTGGGTAGGGGGCCGGCTCGAGCCCACTTCCACGGCCCCCCACCAACCTCCCCCCGCACGGCGGAGGGAGGAAATACGGAAGCGCTAGAGGAGTTCTCGGAGGCGGACGGCGACCTTTTCCGGGATGCCGGCGCCGACCAGGTCTTCGACCGAGGCCTCGCGAATCGCCTGCAGGCTGCCGAAGGTCCTCAGCAGGCGGCGCTTCCGCGCCGGCCCGATGCCTTCCACCGAGTCCAGGGGCGAGGACAGCGCCTTGCGGGATCGCGTCTTGCGGTGGTGGGTGATCGCGAAGCGGTGGGCCTCGTCTCGGACGCGCTGGACCAGGAACATGCCGGGGGAGTTGTGCTCCTGGATGATCGGCTCGGTCCGGTCGGCGGCGAACAGCTCCTCACGTTCCTTGGCCAGCCCGAAGGTCGGGATGTCCGCGAAGCCGAGATCCTCGAGCACCTCCATGGCGGCGCTGAGCTGGCCGCGGCCGCCGTCGATGAGGATCAGGTCGGGACGGCTCGAGAAGGAGCGGTCGCCGACCTCGGTGGAGTCCTCCCGGCGCTGCGCGTTCTCCAGGCGTTCGAAGCGGCGTCGCAGCACCTCCTGGATCATCGCGAAGTCGTTCGGGCCCGGCGTGTAGCGGATTCGGAAGCTTCGATAGTGGTCGTTCCGCGGCCGCCCGTCCTCGAAGACCACCATGGCGCCGACCGCGGATTCGCCCTGGATGTTCGAGATGTCGTAGCACTCGATGCGGTGAGGCGGCTCGTCCAGCTCCAGCGCACTGGCCAGCGCGGTGAGCATGGGCTCGGTCCGGCTGCGGTCATAATCGGCCTGGATGCGCAGCTGGCGCAGCTCGTCCTGCGCCGTCTCGGTCAGCTGCTGGACCAGCGCCCGCTTGCGACCCCGCAGCGGGACCTCCACCGCGACCGGTCCGCCCCGCCGCTGAGCCAGCCAGTCGGCCATCACCTCCGGCTCCTCCACCGCTCCCGGCAGGAGCACGGAGCGCGGGACGTGGGTCGCGCTGCCGTAGTAGAGCAGCAGGAAGCCACGCAGCAGCTCGGCCTCCGGCGCATCGCCGGCTCCCTCCAGCGGGTGCCCGTCGTGCCCGATCATCTTGCCCTGGCGTATGTAGGCCACCTCGACGTAGACGTCGCGGCCCTCTCGCGCGTACGCGATCAGATCCTGGTCGTCGCGGCTGTGCGTGAGCACCTTCTGGCGGTCGGCGATCTTCTCGATCGCCATCAGCTGGTCGCGGTAGCGCGCGGCGTTCTCGAAGTCGAGGGCGTCGGCCGCCAGGTTCATACGCTGCCGGAGCTGCTTGGTCAGCACGTCGGAGCGGCCCTCCATGAAGAGGGCCACCTCACGAATGCGCGCCCGGTAGTCCTCGCCGCTGATGCGGCCCTCACAGGGCCCGGGACAGCGCCTGATGTGGAAGTCGAGGCACACCTTGTGCTGCTTGAAGATGTCCTCGGAGCAGGTTCGGAAGGGCAGCAGCTGGCGGATGCTCTTGACGGTGCTCCGGAGCGACTGGGCGCTGGTGTAGGGGCCGAAGTAGAGGGCGCCGTCGTCCAGGATTCGCCGGGTGTAGTGGACCCGCGGGAACTCCTCGGTGACCGGCAGCTTCAGGTAGAGGTAGTTCTTGTCGTCCTTGAGCCGGATGTTGAAGCGAGGCCGGTAGTGCTTGATGAGGTTGCACTCGAGCACCAGCGCCTCGACCTCATTGGCCGTCTTGACGAACTCGAAGTCGTAGACCCTCTGGACCAGCTCCGCGGTGCGCGCCGTCTGGCCGTAGCCGGCGGTGAAGTACGCCCGCAGGCGGTCGCGCAGGCGCAGAGCCTTGCCGACGTAGATGACCTGGCCGCCCGTGTCTCGCAGCAGATAGACGCCGGGTGAGTCGGGCACCTCGCGCAGCCGCCGCCGGATGGTTTCTGAAGCCAAGGTACTGACCGATGGTAGCCGTCCCCCCGCCGGGACGGCGAAGAGGGCTTAGCATGGGCTCTGATGCCTTGGACACCACCGCGGAAGGCCTGCGCGCCATTCCGCGAACCCGCAGCCTGATGGGGCAGTACCGGCCCGGCGACCGGCCGACGGTCGTACCGCCTCAACTCCCCGGCCAGGGAGGGTCGATGCCCGCCCAGCGGGCGATCAACTCGCTCGCCATCGTCAGCCTGGTGGCGGGAATCGCCGGCTACGTCATCCCGCACCCCTTCGTAGCCGGGCTGGTGGCCATCGTGACGGGGCACATGGCGAGGCGGCAGATCCGCCAGACCGGAGAGAGCGGATCGGGCCTGGCGCTGGCCGGCATGATCCTCGGCTACGTCCACCTGGTGCTGTCGATCCTGATCGTCGGCTTCATCGTCGTGGTGCTGCTGGGCCTGGGGGCCTACGTGGTCAGCCAGGGGTCGCGGTCCGGCTGATCCGCTTCCGGAGGCGGTCGGCTCCGATGACCAGACAGACGGCGATCAGCGGGGTGGTTCCGCCGATCGAGCGAAGCACCTCAGCCGGCCGTCCTAGAAGTGGATGCCCCGCATCAGGTACGCCATGGCTGCGGCCTCGGTCGAGATCTCCCCCTCGCCGTCCGCCTCGGACTTCTGCCCGTCCCGCCGAGGCGCCGTCTCCGGAAAGGCGTGGTAAGCCGCCGACATCACAAGCTGCAGCAGACCGGGCGAGACCGTGTCGACGGCCTCTCCGAGCTTGCCGAGCCGCGTCGAGACCTCGACCGGCCGCGTCAGCAGCGCCTGCATTACCAGCTCGGCCGCCTGTCCGGTGTCGATGGTCGGAAAGTTCCTGTACATGTCAGTGGGCGCGATCATCGGCGTCCTCACCAGCGGCATGTGGATGTTGGTGACGGCGACGCCCTGATCGGCCAGCTCGGGCGCGACGCAGCGGGAGAGCGAGGCCAGCGCGCTCTTGGAGGCGACGTAGGAGCCAAACCTGGGCGGATAGACCTGGGCGCCGATGGAGGAGATGTTCACGATGTGCCCGCTCCCCCGCTCGAGCATCCCGGGGATGACCGCCTGCATCAGGCTTACTGCCCCGAAGTAGTTGAGCCGCATCGTCCTCTCGTAGTCGTGGAAGCGGTCCAGCGAGTTGACGAAGGACCGCCGTATCGAGCGGCCGGCATTGTTGACCAGGACGTCCACGCGGCCGTGGTCGGCCAGCGCCCGCTCGACCATCCGCCCGCAGGCTTCCAGGTCGGACAGGTCGGTCGGGTAGACCGATGCCTCACCTCCCCGGGCCTCGATCTCCGCTTCGAGCGCCTCCAGCTTCTCCTGGGTACGGGAGACAAGGAGAACTCGGGCGCCGTGGCGCGCCACCTCCGCCGCCACGGCTCTGCCGATGCCGGAGGAGGCCCCTGTGACAAGCACCACGCGGCCGGCCAGCGCCGCACGCAGGTTGCGCTCGGTCAGCGCCTCGGGGTCGAGGTGGCGCTCCCAGTAGTCCCATACCTTCCAGGCGTAGCTGTGCAGCGGCGGACAGCTGATCCCGCTGCCGGCGAGCGCAGCACCGGCGTGGTCCGCCCGAAAGCGGGCCCGGCTGCTCAGGTAGGCCACGGCGGACGCGGGCACGTGGACGCTCTCCAGCAGCTGGCGCTTCAGGGCCTCGGCGACCCGCCAGAAGGAGAGCATTCCGCTGAACTCAGGCGGCAGGAGGTTGAAGGCGCGCCGGTCGATCCGCAGCGTGAACTGCGGAGCATGGGCGGCGCGGCAGAACTCGTTCAGACTCTCGCCGAGCGTGGGCGGCTCAGCGTCCAGGAGATGGAAGGTCTGGCCGTCCAGGCCCGGCTGGGCCGCGATGTGGTCGAGGGCGGCGGCCACGAAGTCGACCGGGACCAGGTAGAGGGGGCCGCCCTCGAAGCCGACCAGCGGAACCCAGGGCGGCAGCGCGGCTCGCAGGCGCTGGATGATCTTGAAGGCGTAGTAGGGCCCGTCGGTGCGATCGGCCTGCCCGGTGCGAGAAGAACCGATCACCAGCCCCGGTCGGTAGATCCGGAACGGCACGGCCGACTGCTCACGGACCAACTTCTCGGCCTCGAACTTGGTGCTGTAGTAGGGATGGTCGAGCACCTGGCCCTCGTCGAGCATCTCCTCCGTGAAGGTGCCCTTGAATTGCGCGCCGGCTACCGCGATCGAGCTCATGTGGTGCAGCCGCGCGGCGCCGACCCGGCGCGCGAATTCGAGGACGTGGCGCGTCCCCTCCACGTTGGCGAGCCGGTTGGCCTCCTCGTCCGCGTCCAGGTCGTAGACGGCTGCCAGGTGGAAGATTTCCGCGCCCTGGAGGTCCCCCGGGCCCGAGCCGACGCCGAGGTCCTTCTTCGTGACGTCACCCACCAGCGGCCTGACGTTGGGAAGCC
>JALYYF010000011.1 GCA_030946725.1 Candidatus Dormiibacterota bacterium | reverse complement strand
TGCCGGATCAGCGCCTCGTAGCCCTCGGCCTGATACATGCGCGCGGCTGCTTCCACAGCGAGATCGTGGATCGAGATGCGTTCGGTTACCTGGAGAGCCATTGGCAACGACCTGAGACCTCCTAGTCAGATGTGTGGCGCTGGAAAGGCCGCCGGGAATCATGAGGCATGGGACCCCACGTTGCCACCATCAGCTCGGTAAAGAGACTGTCGAAAAAGCACCTGGTGCTCCGCTGGCAGGCGGAGCTCAGCTCGAGCCGGGAAGCCGCAACTGCCGGTCGGACCGGGGCCGCCGGCCCTGCCGCGCCTTCAGCCGGAATGCCGTCAGCAGGATCTGGTTGACGCGCCGCTCGAAGTCCGCGACGTCCACAGGGTCGGCGTCCTGGCAGATCTCCCGCGCGGCCGTCTCCAGCTGATACCAGGTGTCTCCTCTGCGTTCCTTGAAGAGCGGGTGATTCGAATTGATCACGACCTTGCGCACGCCTTCTTCGAGCACCGCCTGGCTGCGAATCGATTGTTCCAGCGGCCGGATCACGATCTCGCCGAAGCCGCGGCGCCGCCGGGAACCAGTTCTTGCGGGCGGCTCCGGCGCCCTGGGGGACCTGGAAGTATCCGCGGGAGCCTCGTCAGCCGCCGGCTCGATTTCCAGCGGCAGTGGCGTCTGGTCTTTGCCGGCCGGGCGGCCGCCGCGATCCTCTTCGAAGCCGGGAAAGAGGTCGGGATTGTCCACCAGGCGCAGCGCCTGGCTGAGCAGCCGGCGGGCCTGTTCGGCCGCGCGAAGAGCGCCCGCCGGCGGCCGCTGCTGCTCTCCCCGAGCCAGCCGGCGGACCACAGGCGTGATCAGCAGGTGCATCCGCTGATCGATCTCGACCCAGGGTTCGCTGTCACGGTCGAAGTCGGACTTGTTCATCGTGAGCTGAACCCTGGGCACCTCCATCTCGCCGATCAGCCGGCCAAGGTTCGGCGCCTGCGCAGGGACCGGATGCCCGAAGAACTCTGCCGAGGCGATCAGGCGGCCGAGCCGGTAGAGACGAAAGCCGGCATCGGAGCCCGGTTCCGCCCTCAGCCCGTACCAGCCTGTGAGCATCGTGCCGGCGGCGCGAACGCGAAATTGGCGCCGCGTCTCCACCTCCAGCGGAGACGGCTTGACGTCCTGCCCTCCGAGCCGGATCGAGAGCCGGCTTGATTCCAGTAGCGGCCGGTAGGTGTCCGCCAGCCGCGCCATGAGCCGGCGTTCGTCGACGCGCTTGTCGACCCCATCGACGCGCACCCTCACGTAACCAGCGTCCGGAAACCTTCGGGTGACGCGCTCGACCTCGTAGGTTTTCAAACGGTCGCGCTTTCGGTAGTCGGGGTCGCTGATCCGCCACGCGACCTCTTCGCCCGGACGGCTGGACTCGATGCTGAAGCGGCTGCCCAGGAACCCGATGGCGGCCTTGCCGCCCTGGCCGTACTGGCCGAGCTTGAGCTGTCCCCGCTTGTGGCTCCCGCCCCAATTCAGGTAGTGCCGGCGGAAGTCCTCCGGTCCCATCCCGGCCCCGCCCACGCCAGTGATGGTGATAGAGGAGGGCTGGATGCTGAGCTCCACCCGGAGTGAGCCGCCTGGCGACCCTGAGTCCACGAAGTTGTCGACGAGCTCCAACAACGCTTCCACCGACGAGCGGTAGTTGGCAAACAGTGATGCGGTGAGTCCCGGGCTGATGCGCTCTCGAACGGAGGTGCGCGGCTTCACATCGAGATTGTGCTCGACTGGATAGGCGGCAGGAAAACCACGCTGCGGCCATAATCGAACAGACGTGCTGGCCGCCGACTTCGAGAAACAGGACCGAACGCTGCGACTCATGCGCGAGCTCGTGCTCTTCCAGGCGATCCCGCACGGCCTGACAAGCCGTGATCTGGCGGAGCGGATGGCCATCAGCCAGCGCCAGGCGCAGCGCGACATCAAGTCGCTGGAGCAGGAACTGGAGGTGCCCTTCCAGCAGATCGGCGCGCGCTGGAAGGTGCTGGACGGTTACTGGCTGCGTCCCGTCAACTTCAGTCTGCACGAGGCGATGGCGATGCTTCTCAGCGCCCGGCTGATGCTGCGCTTCGCCGACAGGTACAACGGGTTCGCCACCGCCGCCTACGAGAAGGTGGCGGCCGTGCTGCCCGAGCCCATGAAGGGACCGGTTATGGAAGCGGTCGAGGTCATGGCCGGTCGGCCGGCCGACAACGGCTACATGAAGGTGCTCTCCTCGCTGACCACGGCCTGGGCGGAGCGCCGCAAGGTGGTCGTCACGTACACGACCGAGGACACTTTCGAGCGCGTGCTGTGGCCACTCTTTCTGGAGCCCAACGCGACCGGCCACAGCTGCTACCTGCTCGCCTGGGATCCCAAGCGGCGGTCGGTCCGCAGCTACAAGCTGGAGCGGATCTCCAGCGTCCGCCTGCTCGACGAGCGATTCGACCCCCCGCTCGGCTTCTCAGTGGACAGGTATCTCGCCCATGCCTGGGGCATCTGGACCTCGCGGCAGCCGGTCGACGTGGTGCTGCGATTCGATGCCTCGGTCGCGCGCCGCGTCCGCGAAACGGTCTGGCACCCCAGCCAGCGGCTGGAGGAGCTGCCCGACGGCGGGGTCCGGCTGCGCCTGCTCGTCGCCGAACCGACCGAGATACGGCACTGGATCCTGGGCTGGGGTCGCACCTGCGTAGTCGAGGCGCCGGACGCCCTGCGTGAGGCCATCGCCGAGGAGGCGGCCGCGATGGC
>JALYYF010000007.1 GCA_030946725.1 Candidatus Dormiibacterota bacterium | reverse complement strand
GCTCCGCAGCGTGGGCAGGTCCGGGTCGTCGCGGTGCTCACGGGAGCCCCGCAGTGCATGCAGAAGCGTGCACCGACCGGAACGGGCTGACCACAGTTGGAGCAGGTCGTGGTGCTCTGGTTGCCACCGCTCTGCTGACTCATCTAGATCCAGTCTCCTCGATATGGCGGCCGGATGATCTGCCGGTGGCGCCTATCAAAGCTTGGACATACCAGATGAAAGGTCGATGAAACCTGTCGGCGCCATCGCCGGGAGGTGGTTCGCCGCGACCGGACCGCTCAGGCGGACGGGGCCGAACGCTTTCAGAGCTCTCGGTGAGCGGCTGGGAGCGCCTTCAGGCCGTGCCTCCCCGGCGTCCGGAACCCAGCATTTGGTCGACCTCTTCCCCGCTCAGGACGCGGCCGCGGTCCAGCATCGCCTGCTGGACGGCGTCGAAGTCCCCGGTGGTGAGCCCGTGGGCGGTGGCCCACCGGTGCACCTCGGCGGTGACCCTCGCATCGCACTCCAGGAAGCGTTGCTCGATCTCGGTCAGCGCGGACAGCATCCGATGGCAGCCCTCCTCGCTGGCGAAGTCCACCGCGTGTTCCCAGAAGAAGTGGTTGACCAGCCGCTCCCGGTCTACCAGCGCGGCCTGGACGACCGGCACCACCTCGGCGGACAGTCCGGCGTCCCGGAGGGTGGTGATCAGGACGCTGAGGCCATTCCTGCTGAGGTCCTGAAATCGCTCCTCCAGCTGGCTCTCGGTCAGTCTGGTTGGGCCGGGACCGTAAACCGTGGTGAGCGCATTCAGCAGGCTGCGTTCGAGCACGTATGCCAGGTATGCCGCCAAGCCATAGTGCGCGAATACGTCCTTTACGAGTTCGTCGCCGGGCTGACTCGCCATGGTCGGCTCATGCTACGCGGTCGTACTCGCTGACAGGACTATTGGGGCGCCTCCAGCGGCCCCGGAAAGGCTCGCTCGGCCTCATCCTCCAGCCGGTGTTCGTTGCGCCGAAGAAAGATCGTGAAGGCGACTATCGCCACCACCGCCAGGCCGGCGGCGGCGAACCCGAAGGGCCGGCTCACGCGGGTCAGCTGCTGTCCCAGCAGGTAGGCACCGACGCCGTAGGCCAGCGCCCAGACGATGCCGCCCGCGGCGTTGAAGATGAGAAACCGCCACCACGGCATCCGCGCCGTCCCGGCCAGGAAGGCGGCGTACGTGCGCAGCACCGAGACGAAACGGCCGAAGAACACGACCTTGGGGCCATGCTTCATAAAGATGTAGCGAGCGAGTTTCACTCTTCGTTCATGAAGACCGATGTACTTGCCGTAGCGAATCAGCAGGCGGTAGCCGCCGAAATAGCCGATCCCGAAGCCGATGTTGTCGCCCAAGACTGCGCCTACGATGGCGGCCGCGATGACGAGCTCGATCGAGAGCTGGTGACTGGCGCCGGCGTACACGGCGGCGGCGATCAGCATGGTCTCGCCAGGCAGCGGAATCCCGATGCTCTCGATGCCGACGAAGGCCATGACCGCCCAGTACCCGTACATCGACAGGAGGTGGCGAAGCTCGGCCTCTCCAAAGTTGAACACGCCGACCACTGTAGCGGACAGGCTGGTCAAGGACGGCGCGGCGTTCAGCCGGTCCGGAATGACACAACCAGAGATTCATCCGAAGCTGGTTCATGACACGTTCGCTGGCGCAGAACGTGACAGTGGAGAGAGGATGGCCGCGGCCGACGGATGGTCAGAAAACAGACGCCTGGGCGGCCCGATGGCCGCCCAGGCTCCAAGGTGGGGAAGTGTTTCTACTGATCCGAGGAGACGGCCAGGCCGGTCGCGCTGTCCGGCAGGCCGCTGACGACCGCGCCGATCGGGCCCAGATCGCCGGTCGCGCTGACGGTCGACTTCGCAATCTTGCCGCCCGGGCTCAAGAGCACGAAGAACTCATGACCCTGGTTGCCCAGTGCTTCGTCGACGGGGTGTCCGCCGGGGCTCGCGCTCGCGGCGGACCGCAGGCTCAGCTGGCCGGACGCGTCGACCTGATAGAAGGAGATCGTTCCCGTGGCCGCGTTGGCAACGTAGGCGTGGCCGGTGCGCGGGTCCACGACGGTCCAGCACGCGGCCTTCTGCCCGTCGGGTACTTCGCCGATGGCCTGAAGTCGGCCACGCGCTCCGACGTTGTACGACGTGAGCGCGCTGTCAGCGGCGTCTGACACGATGGCGCGCCCGTACCGGTCGAAATCGAAGCCGTAGGGGCCCTGCCCCAGCGAGCTGTTGGTCCGCCTCGCGCCGAGGAGACCGTCGCCGCGGACCTGGAAGACGTCGATGGTGTTGCTGGCCTTTTCGGTGACGATGAGATGGCGGCCGTCCGGCGTGAAGGAGACCTGCTCGGGAGACTGCGCTCCGCTCGACAGGGCACGCGTTGAGCCTCCGATGACACTCAGGCCGTCCTCACCGATTCGCAGGCCTGAGACCGTGTTGTCGCCGGCGTTGAGCACGTAGACCAGCCGCCCGTGCGCGGCCACGCTGATCGGGTCCTTGCCGCCGGAAGGCGCGGTGCTGGGATGTCTGAGCCGCCCCCCGGACACGACCTCAAATACCGACACTGTGTTGGAGCCGGCATTGACAGCGACCAGGCCCGAGTCGCCTGCCAGCGTGACGGCGCCCTGGGACCCCAGCGCGGCCCCCGTTCCGTCGCCGCCCGTGGAGTAGCTGCCGAGCGCCTGCAGAGATCCGCTCGCGGTGTCTCTGAAGGCCAGCACCGCGTTGCCGCCCTGCGCGCCCGTCGCGTTGCTGATGGTGTACACGGTGGTCCGGTTGTGTTCGGTGTCCGCCGTCGAAGCCGCCGACGCCGGCCCGACGTTTGCCAGCGAAAGCAGCGCGGCAAGGCATGCGCCCGCAGCCAGCGGGATCGCACGCAGGCGTGTACGTAAGCCTTTCATTCAGGCTCTTCCCCCTTTGTGAATCAGTTGCCGGACGTTGTCTCGAAAGGGCCCCTGAGACCGGCAAGCTAACGCAGGGGGATGACGGCTCGGCGACACCGAACCGGCCGGCGGCCACCTGATCTCCGCGGAGCCGGAAAAGGACCCCCTCCCTGACCCTCCCGGCAGGGGGGAGGGAGTTGTCCGGCAGGCGACGTCAGGGTGTCGAAGGAGGCTCTTTGATGGCTGAGTCAGGCCAAGCGGGCGGGTCGCTGGCAGGGAACGATTCCCTGCAAGCTTCCTCGACCCAATCGATCTCGTCGGGGTCCTGAACGCTCATGCGACGGATCGACTCTAAGCGAAGCCAGGGCCATTCGCTCGCCGGAACATGTGAGCCGTGCGCCGGGAGTCGTGCCCGGCCGACGGCTCGAGCGCTGGGCGAGGGCAGATTGCCCTCGCTGCGCTACGAAGCCGACGCCCTCTTCGCCGCCCGAGCCGCCCTGGCTTTTGCCAGCGCCTGCCGGCGTCGTTCGAGCACTTCAGGGTCGGTGATCTTCCGCCGAGTCCTGCTGGCCGGCCCCGCGGCGACGGCTCGCCTGCGTCCGCTCGTCCTCTCGCTCTCGCCGGCACGAGTGATGCGCCGCTGAATGGAACGCAGCAGACGGTCCGCCGTACCAGAGGTGTCGCTGATCGTCTGCCGGCTCGCCTTGTCGACCTGCCGCCGAAGGTCGCGGTTCTCCTTGATAAGCGTGGAGATCATCTGGTCGAGCTGAGTGAGAACTCGGTCAAGAGGCTCGCGCGGTGCACGGCTGCGCCGGGGCGTGGCGGGCGCGCTCGCGCTGGTGTTCCGGGCGCGGGTACGCGACCGGCG
>JALYYF010000532.1 GCA_030946725.1 Candidatus Dormiibacterota bacterium | reverse complement strand
CGCGGTCGTAGAGATATCACCGCTGGCCTTCCTCCGGCCCGGCCCACGACCCTCCGACCAGCTCGCCTACAGGCTGTGGGCCATGGAGCGTGCCGCCCTGCGCGGGCGCTTCCTGGCGCTTGGCGTGCCGGCCATCGCCTGGTCTCCCGGCACGCCCTTGCAGGCCGCCCTGGCGGAGGCTGACCGGTTCCGCCGCGATGCCCGGGTGGCTAGGGCATGATTCGCCGAGCCGGGTTCGGAACGGCCGCAATGGCGCTCGCCGCCCTGCTCGCCGTCTACCCGGCGCTTGACCCGCGCGTGCCGGTGGCGCCGCTGGCTTTACTGGCGGTACCGGCAGCGCTGCTCTACGCCGGCGCCATGCTTCGGCTCTGGCCCGACGGGCTGCCTCTGGCCCTGGCGATGCTCGCCCTCGAGTACCTGGCGGCGGTCTACCTTCGAGGCGGTGGTCTCGATCTGCTCGCCCCGGCCTACGCCGCCGGCCTCTTTGTCTGCGCCGAGCTGGGCTGGCTCACGCTGGAGGCGGGCGGAGGGCACCCGCCCTGGCCCGGGCGCGGGGTGGCCCTGGCCATGCTGGCCGGCATCGGCTTCCTGGCCGGCGTCGGCCTGCTGGCGGTCGCGCTGCTTCCCATCGGGGGCGGACGGCTGCTGACCGGAGCCGGTGTGCTGGCGGCGGTCGGCGCCGCGGCGGCGATTGCCTGGCTGGCCCGCGCCTCCCGTGGCGGTGAGCGACAATTCTGATCCTGTATGGGAAGCCGGTGGGTGCTCGTCTGGGCCTTCGTCTGCGTCTTCCTGGGCGTCGCCGGATGCACCCCAGGATCTGCCGGCACCTCGCGCGCCCAGCTGCCGCCCTCTCAGATCTTCGAGACGGTCAAGCCGGCAGTGGTGCTCGTGGAGGCGGCACAGTCGGTCAGCTGGTCGGTGCCGGAGCCGAACATCGACAGCAGCAAGGAGGCCCGGCTTCGCGACCGGCTGCTGGCCATGGTCCGGGCGGGCACGGTCGGGGCCAGCCAGGACGCCTTGAAGCGCGCGACCGTCCAGCTCATAACCGACGACCCGGGCTCCTGGTTCAGCCTGACCGGGCCCCGCTACCACCGGACGGACACCGTCTACCTGGTCGGCAGCGGCTTCTTCGTCACCGAGGACGGGTACCTGCTGACCAACGCTCACGTGGTGCAGGCCTCCACGGACGACGTCAAGCGCCTCCTGACGGGGGGCGTTACCCAGGGCACGGCTGAGCAGGCATTCGTCCAGTCCGTGCGTGACGGACTGGCGCAGGGCCTCCAGGCGGAGGTCAGCGATCAGCAGGCCCAGAAGCTGGCCCGCTGGCTGAGCGGCGTCTACATCTCCGACGTGCAGGTGGAGTCGGTCAAGCCGACCTACCGGATCGCCTTCGGCAGTCATTCGCCGAAGGAGATCGAGAACCAGGGGCTGCCCGTCCGGGTGGTCGCCCAGGGTGATCCGGTCCCCGGCAAGGACGTGGCGGTGCTGAAGGCGGACTCCGGCCTCCACGTGGCGCTCCCACTGGCCGCGCAGGCGCCCGGTCAGGGCGCGCGGCTGGAGGTGGTCGGCTACCCGTGCGGCTGCCAGGCGGCGGAGGAGGTGGGCCCCGACAAGACGCTGGTCCCCACGCTGACCCAGGGCTCGGTACAGGGCGAGCTCCCGATGCCGTCGGGCTGGTGGGCCACCGGAACCGATGCCCGGATGGAGCACGGCAACAGCGGCGGCCCGGCGCTGGATCGGAGCGGGCAGGTGATCGGGCTGGCCACGTTCCGGGGAGGGGGCAGCCAGACCTACAACTTCGTGCTGCCGATCGCGGTGACGAGCGAGTTCACCCGCCAGGCCCACGTCAGGCCGGCCCAGGGCACCCTCGGCCAGCAGTACGCGCAGGCCGTCTCGGAGTTCCGGAACCAGCACTACCGGGCGGCCCTGCCTCTGTTCCGGCAGGTGGCGAAGGCTGACCCCCAGAACCCCTACGTCGCCGAGTACGTCGACCGCAGCGGGCAGGCCATCAGCGCCGGGCGCGACCGCACGCCGCCGCCGACGCCCGACTACGTGCGCTGGCTGCTGGCATACGGTCCCTATGCCCTGCTCGCGTTCTGGGCCCTCGCCGCCCTGGTTACAGCCGTCGTCCTGGGCCCGCGCCTGCTGTTCAGGCGCTCTTCGACGGGGCGCTGAGCGCTGGACCGGGAGCTCGTGCTGGCCGTCAGCGATCGCTTCGAGACGCCGCTGGCGGTCGTGGACGAGGGCGTGATGGAGGCCAACCTTGCCCGGATGGCCGCGCTGGCCCGGGCGGCCGGCCTCCGGCTGCGGCCCCATGCCAAGACGCACAAGAGCCCCTTCGTGGCCGCTCGGCAGCTGGCGCATGGGGCGAGCGGGCTGACCGTCGCCACCCTGCAGGAGGCGGAGGTGTTGGTCGAGGCCGGCGTCGACGACCTCCTGATCGCCCATCCGCCGGTGGGAGAGCCCAAGCTCCGGAGGCTCCGCGAGCTGGCCGCCCGGGCCGGCCGGCTGGCAGTGGCGCTGGACGCACCTGAGCTGGCCTCCGGCCTGCCGGCAGCCGTCGAGGTGCTCTGGGAGGTCGACAGCGGTCTTCATCGCATCGGCAGCGCACCCGGCGAGGAGACCGCCAAGGGTGTTCGGGCCCTCGTCGCGACCGTCGGCGAGGGGCGCTTTCGCGGCCTTCTCACCCACGGCGGCCACGCCTACGCGGGGGATCGCGCACGCGCGGCCCGGGAGGAGCGCGACGCGCTCACCGAGAGTGCGAGTCGGCTTCGGGAGCTGGGTATCGCGGTCAGGGAGCTGAGCGTCGGCTCGACTCCGACCGCCGGCTTCGCCGCGGCAGGGTCAGGGCTGACGGAGATGCGCCCCGGCACCTACGTGTTCGGCGACGCCAACCAGGTCGCTCTGGGCAGCCAGGGCCTGGAGGACTGTGCCCTCGGCGTGGTCGCCTCCGTGGTCTCCACCGCCGCCGGCCGAGCAGTGCTCGACGCCGGCTCCAAGGCGCTGTCGGCCGACCTTCGGGTGGCGGCCCTCGACGGACACGGGATCATCCTCGGACGTCCGGGGTGCAGGCTCGAGCGGCTCAGCGAGGAGCATGCGGTGGTGGTCGGAGAGGATCTTCCCGGGCTGGGTGAGCGGGTGGTGGTGGTGCCGGCCCACGCCTGCACCACCGTCAACCTCCATCCCGAGCTGCTGTTCGCCGGAGCGGACCCCCACTGGGAGCCGGTCGCCGCCCGGGGCTGGAGGTGACCAGGTTCGCTCGCCCGTGAGCGGCGCCTCCGGGTTGATGATTGCAGTCATGAAGCTGGAGGAACCGGCCGCTGAGGCCGGGACGCGCCGGGCGAGGCGGGAGAAGCGACGGCTGGAGGCCTTCAGCGACGGGGTCTTCGCGATCGCGGTCACCCTGCTGGTCCTTGAGATCAAGGTTCCAGCGCTGGCAGACCTGCCCTCCGGCAGCCTGGGACTGGCGCTGCTGCGGCAGTGGCCGTCCTACTTCGCCTACCTGCTCAGCTTCAGCGTCATCCTGATCATGTGGGTCAACC
>JALYYF010000524.1 GCA_030946725.1 Candidatus Dormiibacterota bacterium | reverse complement strand
GGGAGCGCTGATCTTCCATGCCGAGGCGATGGGGCTGGGAGACGTGAAGTTCAGCGCCTTCCTGGGGCTGATCCTGGGACTGCGGCCCACGCTGGTCGCCGTGCTCCTGGGGGTGGTCCTGGCCGGAGTCGTCGCCCTCGGCCTGGTGATTCTGCGCCGGCGCCACATGAAGGACTCCATCGCCTACGGCCCCTTCCTTGCCACCGGCGCCCTGGTCGCCCTCTTCGGGCTGGGCTCCGGCTAGTGCTCTCGATAGGTTAGGAGGGGGATTGACGGCCTGGCTCACATCCACGGCCCCCGACCTATCTCCCCCGCGACTCGGCCGCGACGCGGGGGGAGGACTTGGTAGTCCTAGAATGCTCACGCCATGGCCCTTCCTCTCATCCAGAGCGAGGTTCCGTTGAGGGAGGTGCGCGGCCACTGGATCGCCATGGTGCGGCGGATGGCTTGGGCGATCTTGATCCTCGTCGTCGTAGTCCTGGTGGACATAGTGAGCACGCCCCTCAACGGGGGTGAGGTCCGCGTCGTGGTGACGCTGGGAGGCCTCGCCATCGTCGGGCTGCTGGCCATGTTCGCCTACTACGAGTGGAGGGCCGACCTGCTCGTGATCACGAACAAGCGGCTCATCTCTCACCGCGGCATCGGCCACCGGACCATAAAGATGTTCATGCTCGACAACGTGATGTACGTCTACGTCAAGCAGACCGGGATGGGCCGCCTGATGGACTACGCGCGGGTCGAGGTGGTGGCGCCCGGCGGCAAGGGGGAGGAGGTACTGGAGCGGGCCCCGCGACCGCATGAGCTGTGCGCCGAGATCATGGAGTTGTCACGGGCCAAGTCGTGAGCGATGGCACCCTCGGCGCGGGGAAACCGTGCCAGCCTCCTCAGACGGGGCACTAGAGGTGCCCAGATACCTGCTTCCCGGCGAGAACCTGGTCGTGACGGTGCACAGGCACTGGATCGTCCTCGTGCAGTCGCTTCTGCTGCCGGCCCTGCTGGCGGTGGCCGTGCTGGCGGTGACGCTCGCGGTCGCCCTGCCAGGAGAGGCGCGCCTGCTGGTCACGCTCGCCGGGCTGGCCGCGGCGGGACTCTGGATGATCGTGGGCTGGGTGCGCTGGTCATCGACCTCGCTCACCGTGACCGATCACAGGGTGCTGTTGGAGACGGGGATCCTGAGCCGCGAGAGCAAGGTCATCCCGCTCGACCGCGTCCAGGACGTGGCCACCCGCCAGTCCCTGGCCGGGCGGCTGTTCGGCTACGGGGACGTCGAGATCGACGCCGCCGGTGCCACCGGGAGCGAACTCCTGGACCACGTGCCGAACCCGCACCAGCTGCGCGACGAGGTCTTCGCGGTCTCGGAGACCCTGCGCCGAACGGCGTCGACCTGAGCCGGAGGCGCCCCACGCTGGCTCTCCTGGGCTTCATGGGCAGCGGCAAGTCGACCGTGGGCGCACTCGTGGCCGCCAGGGCCGGGGTCCCGCACCGCGACCTGGACGCCCTGATCGAGGAGCGAGGCGGGATGTCCGTCGCCGAGCTCTTCGCCGTTCGCGGAGAGTCCGCCTTCCGGGAGCTCGAGACCCACCTGCTCTCGATTGCGCTCGAAGGCGAGGGCGTGGTCTCGCTGGGAGGCGGGACGGTGCTTGCCGACGGAAACTGGGCGCTGATCCGTCGGCAGGCCACGACCGTCTGGCTGGACGCCCCCCTGCCGGTCCTGCTGGCGCGCGCCGGCCGCGTGCCGGCAGGCGTTCGTCCGCTGCTGGCCGGTCGCAGCGAGGCTCAGGTGCAGGCGCTCTTCGAGGCGCGGCTGCCGCGCTACAGCGCCGCGGACCACCGTGTCGACGCCGTCCCGCCCGCGAGCGCGGTTGCGGAGGAGGTCTACCGGCTGTGGGTAGGGTGACCGTCAAGGTCCCGGGGCACCCCTACCCGGTGCTGGTCGGGCGGGGGGCTCTGCTGGAGCTGCCGACCTTCGTCCGTGATCTCGGATCCTCGATGGCGGCGGTCGTGACGGACCACGAGGTCCGCCGTGAGTGGGCGCAACCGGTCGTCGAAGGCCTGATGGGTGTCGGCGTGCCCGCGCATCCGTTCGCAGTGGAGGCGGGGGAGGGGGCCAAGAGCTTCGCCACCCTGGAGAGGGTGCTGGACTTCTTCGAGGAGATCGAACTTGACCGCTCCGGTGTCGTCCTAGCACTCGGGGGCGGGACCGTCGGCGACCTGGCTGCCTTCGCGGCGGCCGTCTGGCTCCGGGGCATTCGCTGTGTCCAGGTGCCGACTACCCTGCTGGCCATGGTCGACTCCAGCGTGGGCGGGAAGTCGGGCATCAACACTGCCCGCACCAAGAACGCAGTCGGCTCCATAACCCAGCCGGTCGCGGTCCTGGCCGACCTTGCCACTCTGTCGACGCTGCCGGAAGAGCAGTACCGGGCAGCTTTCGCCGAGGTGGTCAAGTACAGCGTGGCCATGGACGCGGAGCTGGTCGCCGAGCTGGAGACGGAGACCGAGGCACTGCTCGCTCGGCGGGACGATGTGCTGGAGCCGGTGGTGACGCGCTGCGTACAACTCAAGGCCAGGGTCGTGGCCGCGGACGAGCGCGAGACCGGCCAGCGGGCGCTGCTGAACTACGGCCACACCGTCGGACACGCGCTGGAGAGCGCTTCCGGCTACACGGCGATCCACGGCCACGCGGTCGCCTTCGGGATGCGGGCGGCGGCTCGGATAGCGGAGCGGAGCAACCTGTGTGACGGCGAGCTCGTGCAGCGGCAGGACCGCCTGCTGGAAGCCTTCGCACTGCCCGGCCGGCTGCCGGAGGTCAGCGCCGACGGCGTTCTCGCCGCCCTGCCTCGGGACAAGAAGAGCCGAGGCGGAAAACCCCGCTGGGTGCTGCCCCGCGAGCTGGGCAGGGCTCAGTTCGGGATCTCGGTTCCGGACCAGGTGGTCGCCGAGGTGGTTCGATACCTCCTGCCATGAAGAAGCTGCTAGTGGTCGCCGGGCCCAATCTCAACCTGCTGGGCTCCCGGGAGCCCGACATCTACGGGCGCACCACGCTGGCGGAGATCGAGGCGATGGTCAAAGAGCGCGTGTCCGCGGCCGGCCACGCGGCCCTCTGCTTCCAGTCCAACTCGGAAGGCGCCATCCTCGACTTCCTGCAACAGGAGGCGCCGACGGCCTCCGGAATCGTCCTCAACCCGGGCGCGCTGACGCACTACTCGTACGCCCTCTACGATTGCCTTCGAGCGCTGCAGACCCCGGTCGTCGAGGTACACCTCTCGAACCTCTACGCCCGGGGCGAGACGGAGCACTTCCGCTCCCGGAACGTGACCGCGCCCGCCGCAGTCGGGGTGATAACTGGCCTGGGGCCCAAGGGGTACCTTCTCGCTGTGGACTACCTCCTTGACCGCGACGGCTGACCGGCCGCCGGGCGCGTATGAGTTCGTAGGGTAGGATCGGAACGATGGAGCAGGCGGCGGTGGGCAGTGTGCGGGTGGCCAACGAGGTCATCGCGAGCATCGCTGCCATGGCTGTCAGGGAGATCGACGGTGTCGCCGGACTGGATCAGACCAATGCCCGGCACTTCGGTGACTGGATCAAGCGCGAGACGGCTCACCAAGGCGTTCGCGTCGCGCTCGACTCGCAGCGGAAGATCCACCTCGAGGTGTTCGTCACGGTGACGGCCGGTGCGACGCTGGTGGAGGTCGCCGAACGGGTCCAGGACAACGTGATCGAGGCGGTGGAGCGGATGCTCGGTCTCGAGGTCGCGGAAGTCCACGTCTTCGTCTCCAGCATCGCCTTCTCCTAGAGGTGCGGGTGGCGGGTCCACGCCATCGAGCCAGGGAGCTAGCCCTGAAGGTGCTCTTCCAGCTGGAGCACAGTCCCGGCGACGACGTGGACGAGGCGCTGGCCTATCACGCCGCCGAGTACGGCCCGGGCGGCGAGGAGCACGTGTTCGCCCACGAGCTGGTCCACGGCGTGATCGAGCACCAGGCCGAGCTGGACGAGGTCATTCGAAGCGCTTCACGGAACTGGAAGCTGGAGCAGATGGGCCGGGTCGACCGAATCGTCCTTCGCATCGCGATCTACGAGATCACGGTCGCCCGCAAGGTGCCGGTCAAGGCAGCCATCAACGAGTCGATCGAGCTGGCCAAGACCTTTTCCGGCGACGAGTCGGGCCGCTTCGTGAACGGGGTGCTGGGCAAGGTCGCCGAGACGGTGGCATGAGTGCGCCCGCGCAAACCGAGGCGGAGAAGGGTGATCCCTCCCTCGATCAGCTACTGGAAACGCTGGAGGCGACGCTTCAGCGGCTCGCCGACCCATCGGCACCGCTCGACCGGGCTGTCGCCGACTACGAGAAGGCCCGGGAGCTGCTGACGGCTGCGGAGGAGCGGCTGGAGACGGCCCGGCGCCGGGTCGCCCAGTTCGAGCCGGGTCGAGACTGACGCATGGGTGGATATCTGACGCCCGCGCTGGTCGCCTGGGCCATCGCGCAGGTGCTGAAGGTCGCTCTCACCTCCGTCCGCGAGCGCCGGCTGAACCTTCGCGTGCTCGCAGAGACCGGTGGGATGCCCAGCTCCCACGCCGCGATCGTCATGGGTCTGACCTCCGCCATCGGCAGGCTTAACGGGGTCACTTCCGCCCCGTTCGCCATCGCGCTTATCTTCTCGGTCGTGGTCATGTACGACGCCCAGGGCGTCCGCAGGGCGGCCGGGCGCCAGGCGGCGGTCCTGAACCGGCTGATCGACGACCTGTTCTCGTTGCGCCAGTTCAAGGACGACCGCCTGCGCGAGCTCCTCGGCCACACCCCGTTCGAGGTGCTCGTGGGCGCCGCCCTCGGCGTGGCCGTGGGCCTGATCCCGCTCTGATCGCGACGATGCGGCTCGACGTTGCGGTCGCAGAGGCCGGCCTGGCGGGTTCCCGGGCGGAGGCGCAGGCGCTGATCCTGGCCGGAAAGGTCCGCGTCGGGGGCGAGACGGTCCGACGCCCGGACCGGGAGCTGCGAGCGGGGGAGGCGCCGGAGCTGACGCCGGTGGCACCCTACGTGAGCCGGGGTGGCCAGAAGCTGGCGCCCGCGCTGGACGTCTTCGGCATCCGGGTCGAGGGCCGTGTCTGCGCCGACGTGGGAGCTTCCACCGGAGGCTTCACCGACGTGCTGCTCCAGCGGGGTGCGACGCGCGTCTACGCCGTCGACGTGGGCCGGGGCCTCCTACACTGGCGCCTGCGGCAGGACCCCCGCGTTGTGCCCATGGAGCGAACCAATGCCCGCCACCTCGAGGGGTTCCCCGAGCCTGTGTCGCTCATCGTCGTGGACGTTTCCTTCATCAGCCTGACCACCGTGCTGCCGGCGCTCCGCCGGGCGGGTCCCGATTCGGAGCTGGTCGTGCTCTTCAAGCCCCAGTTCGAGGTCGACCGCCGGTGGGTCGGCCAGGGCGGCGTGGTCCGGGACCAGGCTGCGGTGGAGGCGGCGCTGGCCGGCTTCCGCGCCTGGTGTGGAGAACACGGCTTCGCGGTCGTCGGGGAGGCTGCATCCGAGCTCGCCGGGGCGGCGGGCAACCACGAGATCCTGCTTCACCTGGAGGCCAGCCCATGATCGGGTTTCTCATCCACCCCCGGGTGGCGAGCGGACTGCCGGCCCTGGAGGAGACCCGCGCCCTGCTCCAGGAGGCTGGCATCGAGAGCTGGGAGGCAACCCGCGACCAGCGCCGGCGGCTGCCCGCGGGCACGCGCCTCCTGGTCACCCTGGGCGGGGACGGCACGCTGCTGGACGGGGCCCGCCTGGCGGCTCCGTTCGGGGTCCCCGTCCTCGGGGTCAACCTGGGCCGCCTCGGCTTCCTGACCGAGGTGGAGGCCGACGACATCGCGGGCGGCCTGCGCCGCTACCTGGACGGGGATTTCCGCCTCGACGAGCGGCTGCTGCTGGAGGTCACGGTTCGGCGGGCCGACCGTGTGACCCGCGCCGGCCTGGTCCTGAACGAGGCGGTCATCGAGCGGGCTGGCAGCGCCGCGCTGGTGCGCCTGGCGCTCGCCGTCGACGGGCAGCCGGTGGGGACAATCGACGCCGACGGCGTGCTCGTCGCCACCGCCACCGGCTCGACGGCCTACGCGCTGGCAGCCGGCGGCCCGATCATCGAACCTTCGCTCGAAGAGATCCTCATGGTGCCCATGAATCCCTTCGCCCTCACCGTCCGGCCGATCCTGTTTCCTCCCCGCCAGGCCCTGAGCGTGGAGCTGACCAGGGGCCCTGGCGTGCTCACCATGGACGGGAGGGTGGGCCGCAGCCTCCGCGTCGGCGACAGCGTCCACCTGAGCGCCTACGAGCGCCGGCTGAAAATGGTCCGTTTCACAGCGCCGGAACACTTCTATGCGCTGCTCCGGCAGAAGCTCGGCTGGGGCCTTCCCCTCGTGCCGACCCCTCACGGCGATGATTGAAGAGCTGCTCGTCAGGGAGCTGGCGCTGGTCGAGAGGGCGGACGTCCGCTTCAGCCCCGGGCTCAACCTCCTCACCGGCGAGACCGGAAGCGGCAAGTCCCTGATCGTGGACGCCCTGGGCCTGGCACTGGGCGGGCGCGCCAGCTCCGAGCAGGTTCGCCAGGGAGCCGAACGGGCTTCGGTGGAGGCCCGCTTCGAGCTCTCCGACGTACCTTCGGCGCGGGAGGCACTGGCCGGGATGGGGTACGCCCCCGCCGCCGACCTGGTCCTGGCCCGAGAGGTGGGGCGGCGCGGCGGGGCCAGGGTCAACGGCCGGCCGGCGGCGCCGGCCCAGCTCAGGGAGCTGGGTCGCCTCCTGGTCGGCGTGCACAGCCAGCACGAACACCACCTGCTGCTCGACCCGGAGGCCCAGACGCTGCTCCTCGACGCCTTCGCAGCCGCGCTGCCGGCACGCGAGTCGGTAGCGGAGGCCCACGGGGCCTGGTCCGCCGCGCAGGCGCGGCTCGCCGAGCTGGAGCGCATCCAGGCCCGGGGAAGGCGCGAGGAGGAATACCTGCGCTGGCAGCTGGAGGAGCTCCGGCAGGCGCAGCTGCGCCCGGATGAGGACGAGCAGCTGACGTCCGAGCGGACCGTGGTCCGCCATTCCGCCCGCCTCTCCGAGCTGGTCGGAGAGGCCGTGACAGGCCTTCGAGGCGAGGAGACGCTGGCCACGGCCACCAGCGATGTCCGCTCGGCAGCCGCCCTTGATCCCCGGCTTGCCGGCCTCGCCGAGCGGTTGGAGGCGCTGCAGGCGGAGGTTTCGGACACGGTCGCCGAGCTGCGTCGGTACGGTGACGCCATCGACCTCGATCCCGGCCGCCTGGAGACCATCGAGTCCCGGCTGGCGACTCTCGAGCAGGTGAAACGGAAGTACGGAGGCAGCCTGCAGGCCGCCATCGAGGAGCGTGAGCGCCTCGCAGGCCAGCTCGGAGAGGCGTCCGACCTGGGAGCCGCCATCGAATCGGCGACCGCGGACCTCCAGCAGGCTCGAACGCTGCTCGAGGATCGCGCCGCGGAACTGGGCAGCCTGCGTGCGCGGGGAGCGGAGCGGCTCGGAAAAGCTGTCCGGGTGGAACTCGAAGGGCTCTGCCTGGAGGGCGCTATGTTCGAGGTCCGGCTGCTGCCCCGGCCGCAGATCGGGCCCGAGGGCGCTGAGCAGGTGGAGCTGGCTTTCTCGGCCAATCCCGGAGAGGCACCGGCCCCGCTGGCCAGGGTGGCCTCGGGCGGCGAGCTTTCGCGTGTCATGCTGGCGATCCGGACCGCTGGAGCGGAGGCCGAACGACTGCCCACTCTCGTATTCGACGAGGTCGACTCGGGCATCGGCGGCGAGGCGGCCGTCCAGGTCGGGCTTCGTCTCAAGCGCCTGGGTGCGGCCCGTCAGGTGCTGGTGGTCACACACCTGGCCCAGGTGGCCTGCTTCGCCGACCATCACCTGGTGGTGGAGAAAGGGACCGGCTCCCAGGGACGAAACGTGGTCCGGGTGCGGGAGCTGCAGGCCGACGAGGAACGGGCCAGCGAGCTGGCCCGCATGATGAGCGGTCGGGTCACCGAGAAGGCGCTGGCCAGGGCACACGAGCTGCTCGAGGAGGGGCGCCGGTTGTGAAGCATGCGGTATTGGGTGCCGGAGGGGTGGGCGCCCTGATCGCGGCGGCCCTGGCGCAGGACGGCCAGGACGTCGTCCTGCTACTCCGCCCGGAGACGCTGGAGGTCTATCCGGGGGGCCTGCACGTGGAGAGCCGGGTGCTCGGTGAGATCGAGGTGGACGTGCCGGCCACCGCCAGGCTGGGACGGAGGGTCGACGTTCTCTGGGTGACCGTCAAGGCCACCCAGCTCGACAAGGCGATCCAGAGCGCCGCCCCGGCGGTGGCAGGCAACGCGGTGGTGGTGCCGCTGCTGAACGGGATCGACCACGTGGCCCGGCTCCGCCAGGTCTACGGAAACCTGGTCGTCGCCGGAGCCATCAGGGTGGAGTCCGAGCGCGTCGGTCCGGGCCACGTAATTCAGACGAGCCCGTTCGCCGCGATCGAGCTGGCGCCCCCGCCTGAGCTGCGCGAGGCCGCCCGGGCCCTCGCCGAGGAGCTGCGATCGGCCGGGTTCACCTGCAACCTTGGGGACAGCGAGGCCGAGGTGCTCTGGGGCAAGCTCACGGTGCTGGCGCCGTTAGCACTCGCGACCAGCAGCCTGCAGCTGCCGGTGGGCGGGGTCCGGCAGCACGACGACACCTGCCGGCTCATGCTGGAGGCCGCGCGCGAGGTATGCGCGGTGGCTCTCACCCAGGGCGCGGCCCTGGACCCGGAGGCGCCGGTGAGCGCGCTGCTCCGGATGCCGCCGGACATGCGGAGCTCGATGCAGAAGGATCTCGCCGCCGGCCTGCCGCTGGAGCTGGAGGCGATCTCGGAGCCAATCCTTCGAATCGGCCGGGAGCGGGGGATCGCCACGCCGGCCACGGCGGAGCTGGTGCGCAGGGTTGCCGCGAAGCAGGCTCTTTAGCGGGCCGACCGACCGCCGCATCCGGCGGGCGCTCTGCATCGTCGCCCACCCCGACGACATCGACTTCTTCTGCGCCGGGACGGTCGCCATGATGGCCGGCCGGGGGGTTGAGGCCGACTTCGTGCTGGCCACTTCCGGAGACAAGGGCACGCGAGACCGAGCTCTCAGCGGCGAGGAGCTGGCCGCCCGCCGTGAGAGCGAGCAGCTGGCGTCGGCCGCGCGTCTGGGGGCCGCACGCGTCGAGTTCCTGCGCTACCGCGACGCCGAGCTGGTCGAGGGCCTGGAGCTGCGGGCTGCGCTGGTGCGCGAGATCCGGCGCACCCGGCCCGACGTCCTCCTGACCTTCGACCCGCTCCCGGCCCATCGCCAGCACCCCGACCACCGCGTGATCGGTCGCGTGGCGCTGGACGCCGCCTGGCCCTGCGCCCGAGACCCGCTGAGCTACCCGGAGGCGGGACCGCCGCACGAGACCGCGGAAGCCTGGCTCTTCGGGTCGCCCCCGGGAGGACCACCCCCCAACCTGACGGTCGACGTCGCCGAGGTGCTGGAGGTCAAGATCGCCGCCCGCCTGGAGCACGCCAGCCAGACCCCGAGCCCGGTTCGCCTGAGGTCACGCTGGCGCCGCATCGCCGGCGAGGAGCGCTTCATGCAGGTCGACCTGCGCTAGGAGCGGCACGCGCCGAGCTGCTGGCGCTCCTCATCGGTGCCGTCGCCTCTCGCGCGCCTGCCGTACCTGCCGGGCCATGTCCTGGAGAAGCTCCCGAACCTGTTTGAGGGGACTGCTCAGCTCCGGACAGGCCGGGTGATCCGCCCAATGTCCCACCTCGACGAGCTCTCGACGGAGATGCTCGAGCCGCGTCTCGATCGCGTACAGGCGGGCGGTCACGGCTTCTGGTCCGCGCAGGTTGGCCCAGCGCTCGAACGACTCGTCGTAGCCGCCGGTGCGCATCACGCCCCACCTTGCTGGCGTGGCGTTTTGGGGCCGGCCCGCCGCGGCCGTCGCCGGGACAGCGGAGGGACCGGCTGGCCGGGCCGCTGGTTCCTCAGGATCTCGTCGAGCGCCGCGCGGACCTCGGTCTCGACCTGCCGGCGACGCTGGTCCGGCCTCGAGGACTCCATGTGCCCGAGCATCGCATCGACCGGGTCGCATCCCTCAATCGGCCTTTGGTCCTACCCTCGGTCCTACGACCAGCAGTGGTCCTCCCCCCGCAGGCGCGGGGGGATGTTGGTGGGGGGCCGTCGTGTGGGCGCTGAGCCTGATCCCCCTCCCGGCCTCACCCCCGAGGCGCGGGGGGAGGATATAAAACGTGCGGCGCGCCGCGGCTATGATTGCGTGCCGATGGACCAGACCGGGGCTCGTGCGCGCCTGGAGGTCGCAACGCCGGTCTTCGAGGGGCCGCTGGAGCTTCTCCTGGCGCTGGCGGAGAGGGAGGAGGTCGACCTTTTCCAGGTCTCGCTGGCCGTCCTCACGGATGCCTACCTGGCCGAGCTCGCCGCCATGGAGCGGCGGGACCCCACGGAGATGGCCGAGTTCCTCTGGCTGGCCGCCCGCCTCCTGCTTCTGAAGTCGATCCGGCTGCTGCCGGGCGAGGAGCCGGAGCCGGAGGAGGCCGAGCTGCTGGGCTGGGAGGAGGACGTGCGCCGGCGGCTCCAGGAATATCGCGCCTTCCGCGAGCTGGCCGAGGGCCTGATGGCGCGGGCGGCCGCGGACGCAACCAGCTTCCCGCCCCCGGTTCGCGAGGTCGAGGTGGACGGCCAGGAGGCGCCGCTGCGCGTCGACGCGCTGGTGGTCGCCTTCCAGAGCCTGCTGGCCAGGGTGCCCCCCAGGCCGCTGGTCTTCGTCGGTCGGAGCTGGACGGTCGAGGGCAAGCTGGAGGTGCTCGAGCAGCGGCTGCGGTCCGGTCCTTTCGACCTGATCCAAATGATCCTGGAGTCCGAGGACCGCCTGGAGGCTGTCGTCACGTTCGTGGCCATTCTCGAGCTGCTCCGGCGCGGTGCGATCAGGGTCCGGCAGCGTCGCAGCTTCGAGCAGATCTGGGTCGAGGCCAGGTAGTGTCCGGGGAGGTCACGCCGGCCGAGAGCGCCGGCACCGGCCGTGTGGCCCAGCTCTCGGCAGCCATCGAGGCCATCCTGTTCAGCTCGAACCGCCCGCTCCGCCTGCGTGAGCTGCAGCACGCCACCGACAGCGAGCGGCCGGTCGTCGAGGAAGCCCTGTCCGAGCTGCGCGAGTCGCTGGCCGGACGGGGTCTGATGCTGCAGCGGCAGCAGGACCTGGTCGGCCTCGTGACCCGGCCGGAGGTCGCAGCCTACGTCAGGCGGGCGCTTCGCCCGGAGGTGACCGGCCGGCTCTCGCCGGCAGCGTACGAGACCCTCGCGATCATCGCCTTCCAGCAGCCGGTGACGCGGGCTCGGATCGAGGAGGTCCGGGGCGTCAACTGCGACAGCGTTCTCACCAACCTGGAGCTCCGCAACCTGGTCGGCGAGGTTGGCCGGGCGCCCGGGCCGGGCCAGGCGAAGCTCTACGGGACGACGATGCGCTTCCTGCAGGTGCTCGGCCTGGAGTCGCTCGAGCAGCTGCCGGTCCCCGCCCGCAGCGATCAGGAAGAGCAGCCCGGGCAGGCCTGACGTGGCGGAGCGCCTCAACCGCTATCTCGCTCGCTCGGGTGTCGCCTCCCGGCGAGCCGCGGACGCCCTCATCGCCTCCGGGGCGGTCCAGGTCAACGGCCAGGCGCCCCCACGCTCGGGGATGCTGATCGAACCGGACCGGGACGCCGTGACCGTGCGCGGCAGCCGGGTGGAGCCGCTGGCGCCCCGCCGCTACCTGGCCCTGAACAAGCCCGAGGGTGTCCTGGTCACCGCCCGCGACCCGCAGGGTCGCTCCACGGTGTTCGACCTGGTCGAGGACGAGTCCCCGGGAAGGCTGTTCGCCGTCGGCCGCCTGGACGCGGCCACCTCCGGTCTGCTCCTGCTGACCGATGACGGCGAGCTGGCCAACCGGCTGGCGCATCCGCGTCACAAGGTGGCCAAGGAGTACCTGGCCGACGTCCGGGGAACGCCCTCGGAACGGCAGCTGAACGCCCTGCGGGAGGGGGTGGGGATCGACGGACGCCCAACCCAGCCTGCGGTGGTCGAGCTGCAGGGCAGCGCCGGTGGCTTCTCACGGCTTCGCGTCGTGATCAGCGAGGGCCGCTACCGGCAGGTCAGGCGGATGCTGGAGGCGGTCGGACACCCCGTGCGCGAGCTGACGCGGACGGCCTTCGGCCCGATTCGGCTGGGTCGCCTGCGTTCGGGCGGCTGGCGCCGCCTGAGGCCGCCTGAGATCGAGGCGCTCCGGCGGGCAGCCGGCCTGGAGCCGTGATCGTCGCCATCGACGGCCCCGCGGGGTCAGGCAAATCCGCCGTGGGTCGCCGGGTGGCGGAGGCCCTCGGACTGCCCTTCGTGGATAGCGGGCTCATGTACCGCGCGATCGCCCTGCTCGCGCTCGAGCGCGGGGTCGAGCTGACCGACGGCGCAGCTTTGACGCGTCTGGCTGGAAAGGTCAGCCTCCGCGTGGATGGCCGCCGCCTGTGGATCGACGACGACGAGTACACCGACCGCGTGTACAGCCCGGAGCTGAGCGAGGGAGCGTCCCTGGTGGGGAAGATCGCCGGCGTCCGCCTGGCGCTGGTGGCTCAGCAGCGCGCGCTGGGCAGGCACGGGGTCGTCATGGCGGGTCGCGACATCGGGACCGTGGTCTTCCCGGACACCCGCTACAAGTTCTTCCTGACGGCGAGCGTGGAGGAACGGGCGCGGCGCAGAGCCGCCCAGATCGAGGCTCGAGGAGAGGTGCCCGACCCGGCCCAGCTGAGACGGGAGGTCGAGGAGCGCGACCGGCGGGACTCTCAGAGGTCGGTGGCGCCCATGCACCCCGCCGAGGACGCCGTCGTGGTGGAGACAGACCATCTGGATCTCGACGGGGTCGTCGCCGAGGTGCTGCGGAGCATCAGGGAGCCGGCCTGACCGTGTACGGCGCGCTTCGGGCTGGAGTGCGGCTGGCCGCCCGCCTCGTGTTCGCGGGGACTTTCCGGGTCGAGGGCGCCGAGCGCATGCCTCGCGACCGCGGGGTGCTGGTCTGCTCCAACCATGCCTCCAATCTCGACCCCCCGCTGCTGCCTGCCTTCCTTCCCAGGCCGGACAGCTGGAGCATGGCCAAGTCGGAGTGGTTCGAGCGGCCCAGCTTCACGAGCTGGGTGTTCTCGCAGTACCACGCCTTTCCCGTGGTCAGGCACTCGCCGGATCGCAAGGCGCTGAAGCGGGCGATCGACATCCTCCGCGGCGGCCACGTGCTGATCCTCTATCCGGAGGGAACCCGGGTCGAGTCGGGCGGCCTGCTGCGGGCGGAGCCGGGAGCGGGGTTCCTGGCGCGGTCCGCGGGCGCCGCCGTCCAGCCCGTGGCGCTGATCGGCACCCGGGACTCGTTTCCCAAGGGCGCGCGCATCCCCAGGCACGCACGGGTGACCATCCGCTTCGGGGCGCCCTTCCTCATCCGTGCCCGCCGTCCGGACGGCGGCCGGGTCGAGAATCAGGACGCCGCCGACTCGATCATGCTGGCCGTGGCGGACCTACTGCCGGAGGAGATGCGGGGCGCCTATGCGGACGTTGGAGCACGCCGCCAAGCGCTGGAGGGCCTGCGAGAGCCTGTCTAGCCGGCGCCGCGCTGACTGGACCGACCCCGAAGGAAACCTCGCCGGCGCCCACGGTGATGGAGACTGAGCCCGACGGATTGGCGCCCAGATCGGCGGTCGCAGTCCGGCTGCCTCCTGCGGAGAGAACCTGGAAGCCCCAGGCGGGATCGGCGCTGAATGATCCGGACTGCACGGCGACGCGGGCCCGGGCGTCGGTCGGCTGGGGCAGCATCATCGCCACCTCTCCCGCCCCATTGTGGACGTCCAGCGTGGATCCCCCGGGCGCCAGCGACCCGTTGAAGGCGATCCGGCCGAGCTCCGAGGTGAGGGTGGTGTGGCCTGCCACGGTGACGGAGTCCAGCCGCAGCTCGCCGAAGCGGCTCTGAAGCTGGCTGTCTCCGGTCAGTTGGGAGGACTCCAGCGCGACCATGCCTGCCCGGTCGATGACCTGGAGGGTCCCCGAGAGGCCGCTGAGCCGCACCTCCGCCGAGTCGGCGGTCACCCGAAGCGTGGTGCCCTGGGGGACCGTGACGCGCACCGAGGAGCTGCGATTGAAGGCCCAGGACGTCAGACCGAGCGCGCTGAACCGCACCTGCACCAGGTCGCCCTGCTGGCGGATGCCGCCCTGGACCCCCTTCAGCTCCGCCGCCGCGGCGGCGCGCGTGAGCGAGCTGGCAGTCCACCCCTCTTCGACGTCCACTCGACCGGGGGGCCCCGAGCCGACCTCGACGTCCCCCACGGTCGTGTTCACCTCGACCGTGGGCTGGCTCCCCACCGAGAACGTCCGGACGCTGGCGCCCCTGGCTGTGACCGCGTTGGCCATGACCGCTCCGACCGCCATGACGGAGACCACGAGGCTGACCGATAAGATGCCCGCCAGCCAGCCCAGCACCCGCACCTGCGGCGGCACACCGCTCACGATGCGTCACCGTCCGGCACGAACCGGTAGCCGACACCCCAGACCGTGACGATCCGCTCGCCCAGCTCGCCGAGCTTCCGGCGCAGCCGGCGGACGTGCGTGTCCACCGTCCGGTCGAGGCCTTCGTAGTCGCCGGTCCAGAGGCGTTCGATCAGGAAGTCGCGGCTGAAGGCGCGGCCGGGGTGCGAGGCGAAGAGCATCAGCAGCTCGTACTCCTTGGGCGTGAGGCTCAGGGCCACGCCGTCGAGCGTCGCCACATGGGAGCCCGGATCGATTCGGAGCGGCCCGTGGTTGATGGGAGCGGGGCCGGCCAGGCCGCGGCCGCCTCGCTGGCCCTCCAGGGCGACGCGGCGCAGCGCAGCGCGAGCCCGGGCCAGGAGCTCCTGCATGCTGAAGGGCTTGCCGAGGTAGTCGTCGGCACCCACCTCCAGGCCAAGGACGCGGTCCACCTCGTCGGTCCGCGCGGTCAGCATGATGATCGGCATCAGATGGTCCTGCCGGAGCCTTCGGCACACCGCCAGGCCGTCGAGGTCGGGAAGCATCCAGTCCAGGATCACCAGGTCGGGCGCCGACCGCTGGACCCGGGTCAGCGCGCTCTGGCCGTCGAACTCCTGCTCGACCTCGTGCCCTTCGCCTTGCAGCCGATCCCGGATCAGGTTGTTCAGGTCGACCTCGTCCTCCACGACCAGGATGCGGGCCATGCCTACGCCGCCTGCGGCGCCGCGGCCGGCAGCCAGACCACGAAGCGGCTGCCCTTTCCGAGCTCGCTCTCCGCCGTCAGGGTGCCGCCCATGGCCTCGATGAGGTCACGGGCGATCGAGAGCCCGAGGCCGAATCCCCCCGTGCTGCGGGCGCGGGATGCGTCGGTTCGGTAGAAGCGCTCGAACACCCGCTCCAGCTCGTCGGGCGGGATGCCCATGCCGGTATCGGAGACGCTGACGTTCACGCCGCCCCGGGCGGCCGCTGCGGCCTCCATGGAGACGATTCCTCCCTCCTGCGTGTAGGCGCAGCCGTTCCGGACCAGGTTCATCAGCACCTGGATCAGGCGGTCGCGATCCGCGATCACGGGCGGCAGCGGCTGCTCTGGCAGGCTCTTGACGAGCGTGACGCGGCGCTCCCGCCGAGCGAGGGGAGCGAGGGCCGAGTGGACATGGTCCACGACGTCAGCGACGAAGACCGGGCCGTTCGTGAGCCGCAGCCCACCCGAGTCGGCGCCGGAGACCACCAGCAGGTCATCCACGAGCGAGCTGAGGCGCTCGGTCTCCCTGGCGATCACGTTGAGGTAGCGCTCGGTGTCAGCCGGGCTCGGCCGGCCCCCCTCCGGCGTGGTCAGCGACTCGACGTGGGCCTGGATGCTCGCCAGGGGCGTGCGCAGCTCGTGCGAGACGTTGGCAACCAGCTCCCGGCGGCTCTCATTGGCGCGCTCGGCCCGGCTGTGTTCGGTCGCCGCCTCCAGGCGGGCCTCGGCAAGCCGCAGTTCCGAGTCGCTGAGGCTCAGCATCTGGCGTGCGGCCACTCCCCAGGCGGCGGCCACGCCGTTGACGAGGTGCAGCGTCAGCAGGAACAGCCCGAAGCCCGCGCCGGCCAGCGCCACAGCGCTGATCACTCCCCGAGGCTGGAGGCCCGCCCCCGGCCCGCTGAGAGCCAGGAAGAACCCGTCGAAGTTTCCTCCACCCGGGCGGTAGGTCAGCACGTCGGCCAGATAGACGACGGGCGCCACCGAGAACGCGAGTGCCGCCGCCAGCAGCGTTGACTGGAAGGCGAACACGATCACGCCGACGGGCATCTGGAGCAGGACGTAGGCCAGGCTCTTCCAGGTGACCGCGCTGCCCAGGTGTGCCCGCACTCTGCGCCAGACACCGAGGCCGGGAGGGCGGGGGAATGACATCGGCGGGATCTCGACGCGCAGCAGCCAGCGAGCGAGGTCTCGTTCGAAGCTGGCGAAGGCCCAGACCACGACCAGTGTGAGAGCGAGCAGCGGGACGCCGATGAGAACGGTCAGGAGGCTGAAGCCGATCGCCGCCATCGTGAAGAAGACCAGGAAGTAGAGGACGCCGAGAGGGAACCGCGTGGCCAGGAACACCGCGTTGCGGTAGGTCTGCGGCTCGATAGCGACCCGCATCGCCGATGGAGGGGCCCAGATACCGGTCATTCGAGGCCGAGTCTAGGCACCGTCTGCGCCAAAAGACTGGCGCTTGTGTGGCAATTTCGAGGAAAGATCGGCGAGGCACCGCGGCGTTGGGTGCATGGGCACCGATGGATAGAATCGGCGCCACAGCATGGAGTACGTCGCCCTCGACCTGGAGACCACCGGTTTCGACCCCGAACGAGACCGCGTGATCGAGGTCGGCGCGGTGGCTTTCGACGCCGACCGTGTCCTGGGCACGCTGGAACGCCTCGCCGATCCGGGGCGCAGCGTGCCCGACGCCGTTCTCAGGCTGACCGGCATCAACCGCGAGGAACTGGCCCAGGCTCCTTCGTCGGAGTCTGCTCTCAAGGAGCTCGCCGCGTTTCTCGATCGCCGTCAGCCGGTCGGCCACGGAGCCCGACTCGACATCGACTTCCTGGCTTCGGCCGGACTCTGGCCGGGCGGCTGGGAGATCCTGGACACTTTGGACGTCGCGCGCATCCTGCTCCCGGCGGTGAGCAGCCACAGCCTGCCGGCCCTTGCGGGCGAACTGGGGCTCGAGCAGCCGCGGCCGCACCGGGCGCTCGACGACGCCGACGCGACCCGGCAGCTCTTCTTGAAGCTGCGGGACCTGGCGGCCGGCCTGGACGAGGGCTTGAAGGAGTCGATGCTGGCGCTGGTCGCGCCCTACGGGTGGGCCATCGCGAGCTTCTTCGCCGAGGCGCTGACGCAGTCCGTGGACCTGCCGCCTGTCCGCTCCCGTACTGCCCGTTCCGCCCGCCCGGCAGCCGTCGAGCGGACGCAGGCGCTGGCGCCCGACGACGACCCCAACGCCCTGGTGGCGCTCCTGGATCCGGGCGGTCCGCTGGCGGTCGCCTTCCCCGAATACGAGCACCGTGAGTCGCAGCTGCAGATGCTGCTGGCCGTGGCCCAGACCATGCAGCGGGGAGGCAGGCTGGTGGTGGAGGCCGGCACCGGCACCGGGAAGAGCCTCGCCTACCTTCTCCCCGCGGTGGCCAGGTCAGTCCGCCGGGGCGAGAGGGTGGTGGTCTCCACCTACACCCACACGCTGCAGGAGCAGCTGATGGCCAAGGACATACCGGCGCTGCAGCAGTGGCTGCCCTGGGAGTTCGAGGCCTGCCTGCTGAAGGGGCGCCCCAACTACGTCTCCCTCCGGCGCTGGCGCAGGTACCTCGCCCAGCCCTGCCAGGACGCCGAGGAGCTGAAGTTCAAGCTCAAGGTGATGGTGTGGCTGCACGACACCGCCACCGGCGATCGCTCGGAGCTGCGGCTGCAGGGCCGCGAGGAGGTGCTCTGGGCCCAGATCGGTTCCGACCCGCTGGACTGCGTCGGCGTCCACTGCACCGCCGAGGACTGCTTCGTCCACCGCGCCCGTGCCCAGGCCGAGCGGGCAGACCTGGTCGTCGTTAACCACGCCCTGCTCCTGGCTGACGCGGAGACGGGCGGCAGCCTGCTGCCGGCCTTCGACCATCTGGTCGTGGACGAAGCGCACCACCTGGAGGACGCGGCCACCTCCGGCCTGCGCACGGAGATCGACGGGCCGGGGCTGTCAGCGCTGCTGCAGCGGCTGGCGCTCGGTGAGCCGGGCCGCTACCAGGGACTGATCCCGGAGATCCTGGGGGCGCCCCGGCTGGGATCGCAGAACGATCCCCTCGAGAAGGCGCTGCCCGCCGCGCTGGCCGCCCGGGCCCGCACCGAGGCGCTCTTCGAGCTGGCAGCCGACTGGGTCCAGGCCCGGCTTCCCGAGGAACCGAACCGGCGCGAGGAGTCTGT
Organism: Candidatus Dormiibacterota bacterium; assembly: GCA_030946725.1. GTDB lineage: Bacteria > Chloroflexota > Dormibacteria > Dormibacterales > Dormibacteraceae > Nephthysia. The sequence goes on along the minus strand of JALYYF010000524.1, from coordinate 2,914 downwards.
CCGTCTCGGCCCGGCGCAGCGTGAAGAGAGCGACTGGGCTCGGCTCGCCGCGCTCGGCGAGGACGCGGCCACGGCGCTGGCAGCCGTCGACGCCCAGCTGCGCCGGGCGGTCGCGCTGGCCCGCGAATGGCTGGGCGGAGACGAGCCGGACCAGTCGCTCCGAGAGCTGGAGATCATCAGGGGAAGGCTGGCGGAGGCGGCCGGCCTGATCCTGGAGGCGCTCGTCCAGCCCAATCCGAACCAGATCTACTGGTTCGCGCTGCAGGGGCGGACCGGCACCCTCATCCTGCGCTCAGCTCCGCTGGAGGTGGGCTCCCTGCTGCGCGAGCACGTCTACGGCGAACGCCGGAGCGCGATCTTCACCTCGGCCAGCCTGGCGGTGGCCGGGAACTTCCGCTACTTCCTGTCCCGCGCCGGACTCGGGGAGGAGACGGAGACGCTGCTGCTCCCCTCGCCGTTCAACTACCTCGACCAGGCGCTGGTCTGCCTGCCCACCGACATCCCGGACCCGGAATCAGAGGACTTCGAGCGGGCGATCGAGGAGGTGGTGGCGGACGTCGCCGGCCGGTTGGGCGGCCGCACGCTGACGCTGTTCACCTCGCACCAGCAGCTTCGCGACGTCTACACGGGACTCAAGCACCGCAGCGACCTGGACGACGTCCTCATACTGGGACAGGGCATCGACGGCCAGCGTCGCCACCTGCTGAGGTCCTTCGAAGAGAGCGAGCACCCGCTACTGCTGGGCACCGCCAGCTTCTGGGAAGGCATCGACGTTCCGGGTGAGCACCTCTCATGCGTGATCATCGTTCGACTCCCCTTCCCGGTTCCCACCGAGCCCGTGTTCGCGGCCCGAGCGGAACGCATGCGGGATCCGTTCCTGCAGTACGCGCTGCCCCTGGCGGCGCTGCGCCTCAAGCAGGGTTTCGGCCGCTTGATCCGGCGCCGGAGCGACCGCGGGGCGGTCGTGATCCTGGACGCACGCATAGTGGGCCGCGACTACGGGCGCGCCTTCCTCGAGGCGCTGCCGCCGGCCTCCCGCTACCAGGGTCCGCTGGCCCACGTCGGGGAGAGGGTGGAGGCCTGGGTCGCCGGCACCGGGTCGGCGCGGCAGGCGCTCGGCCGCAGCGGAGGAGGGTGGGACTAGTCTTGAGTTCGCCTGTGGCCGTTTCCGAGAAGATCCTGGTCTGCGTCGCCTGGCCCTATGCCAACGGCCCCCGCCACATAGGTCACGTGGCCGGCTACGGCGTGCCCTCCGACGTGTTCGCGCGCTACCACCGGCTCCGCGGCAACCGCGTCCTGATGGTCAGCGGCACCGACGAACACGGCACGCCGATCACCTACGGCGCCGACCGCGAGGGGATCTCGCCGGGCGAGTTCGCGGACCGGAACAACGCCGTGATCGTGGAGGACCAGCTGAAGCTCGGCCTCAGCTACGACACATTCACCAGGACCACGACCCGCAATCACTACCGCGTCGTCCAGGACGTGTTCAAGACGCTCTACGACAAGGGCTACATCGTCGAGCGAAACCAGATGGGGGCGATCTCACCCAGCACCGGCCGCACGCTGCCCGACCGCTACATCCAGGGCACCTGCCCGATCTGCGGCTATCCCGAGGCCCGGGGCGACCAGTGCGACAACTGCGGTAACCAGCTCGACCCGGCCGACCTGATCAATCCACGGTCCCGGATCAACGGCGAGGTCCCGATCTTCCGGGAGACCGAGCAGATGTTCTTCGAGCTGCCCGCCTTCGCCGAGCAGCTGCGGGAGTGGATCGGCCGGCAGACACACTGGCGGCCGAACGTGCGCAGCTACTCACTCAACTTCATCTCGGACCTCAAGCCTCGGGCCATCACCCGCGACCTGGACTGGGGAGTGCCCGTCCCGCTGCCCGGTTGGGAGGATCGACCCGACAAGCGGATCTACGTCTGGTTCGACGCGGTGATCGGCTACCTCTCGGCCAGCATCGAGTGGGCCGCCAATCGGGGCACGCCCGAGGCATGGCGGGAGTGGTGGCAGGACGGCGCCGCCCGCCACTACTACTTCATGGGCAAGGACAACATCACCTTCCATACGGTGATGTGGCCTTCGATCCTTTTCGGCGTGGGCGACCTGGACCTGCCCTACGACATCGTCGCCAGCGAGTTCCTCACCATGGAGGGCAGGCAGTTCTCGACCAGCCGCGGGCACGTGATCCTGGTCAGGGACGTCCTCTCCCGGTACGACCCGGACCCGCTTCGCTACTACCTCATAGCGGCGGGGCCGGAGAGCCAGGACAGCGACTTCACCTGGTCCGAGTTCGTGCGCAGGAACAACGACGAGCTGGTGGGTACCTGGGGCAACCTGGTGCATCGGACGCTGGTCAACGCCCATCGAAACTTCGGCGCCGTTCCCGAGCCGGGAGAGCTGACGGACCGGGATCGGCGCCTTCTCGCAGAAGTGGAAGGCGGCTTCGAGGGTGTCGGGGCGCTGATCGGCGGCACTCGATTCAAGGCTGCTCTGGCCGAGGTCATGAGGCTGGCGGCACTCGTCAACCAGTACCTCGGCGAGGAACAGCCCTGGCATCTCATCAAGCAGGATCGCGCCCGGGCAGCCAGCACGCTCTTCGTGGCGCTCCGTGCCGTGGACAGCCTGAAAGTCCTGATGACGCCCTTCCTGCCCTTCAGCAGCCAGCGGCTGCACGAGATGCTCGGCTACGACGACGTGATCGCTCCGCAGGCCGAGGTCAGGGAGTACGGGGAAGAGGGCGGAGGCAGCCACCGGGTCCAGGGAGGCGACTACGACAGCTCTCTCCGATGGTGCCCGAGCGAGCTCCCCGCCGGCCGCCCGCTCCCCCAGCCACGGGCGCTCTTCCGAAAGATCGACCCGGACGTGGTCGAGGAGGAGCTGAGGAGAATGGCCGCCGACTAGCGCG
>JALYYF010000512.1 GCA_030946725.1 Candidatus Dormiibacterota bacterium | reverse complement strand
TGAAAGTCTCCTCGGCAATCCCGAAGCCGGCCTCCTCATTGAAGATGCCGGCCAGACGGAAGAGGACGGCGTCCGTGTCGGGACAGACCCGAAGGCCCCAGAAGTCCACGTCGTCGGCAGTATTCGTTACGACGCTGAGCGAACCGGGGGGAAGCTCCCTCTCCAGTCCCACGGCCAGCCTGGCCGCCCCGGTTCCGCCTGCCAGAAGCACAATCCCGTCCACTTTCCGACATCATGACGTGGCCTGGAATTCACAGTTCTTTGCGTACTGTGTTGACGTGGGGCTTCACCGAGCCTTTGACTATTGCCTTATGAGTTCACAATATCCTCCCCCGGACCAGCCCGGCGGCGGCAGCCCGCCCGCTGGCTGGCAACCCGCACCCCCCGCGCAACAGCCGGGCGGCGGCGTCCCACCCGAGGGTGAGCAGCCTCCGCCGGAGCAGCCGCCGACCGCGCCCGGTGGCTGGCAGCCCGCCGGTCAGCCGGGGTGGCAGCCTTCACCCCCGACCAGCGCGCCTCCCGGCACCCAGCCGGGCTATCCGCAGGGCCCCCCGCCCGCTCCCGGCTCTCCCTACGGGACGCCGGCCTGGGCGACGGGTGTGGCCGTCGGACGACCCGCGGGCTTCTGGATCCGCGTGGTCGCCTACATCATCGACGCGGTGATCGTGGGCGTATTCAACTTCGTGTGGACCTTCATCGTCACACTGGCCGCTGGAGGCAGCATCCAGGGGTTTCCCGCCTTCCTCGTCTTTCTCGTCGAGGCCCTGGTCGGAATCACCTATTTCTCGTACCTCTGGTCGAGTCGGGGCCAGTCAATCGGGATGATGGCGACCGGCCTGCGCGTGACGCGCAGCGACGGATCACCGCTCACACTCGGTCGAGCCGTCGGCCGCACGCTGGCGCTCTACCTGTCGTTCATGATTCTCTTCATCGGCGTGATCATGGGGGCCTTCACCCAGCGCAAGCAGGGGCTGCACGACATGATCGCCGACACCGTCGTCGTCCACAACAACTGACGAGGCCGGGGGGAACCCAGGTTCCCCCCACCGGCCCGCCCTCCTGTCTCGGGAGTTACATTGGGTTTCCGGGAAACAACTCATACGGCCGGAGTGAATCCGGCCTCTCGAGTGACGTCTTTCTGAGACGATGCGTTCGTCTTGTTTCGGCGGGATTACATCGAGCGGCTGATCGAGGAGTGTGCTCGGGTGCTCAGTCGGGCGATGGAGCTTCGGCGGGGGCGTCAGCTGGAGCCTGCGCTGAGGTTGACACAGCAGGCGGAAGAGCAGCTGGTCGGGCCGCTGCGGCCCGTGCTGGAGCGGTTGGAGCCGAGCAGCGCGGTCGAAGTGGCAGGGCCGGCGCAGCTGGACCGCGTGCGAATCTACGCTTCGCTGGTTGGCGAGGAGGGCCTCATCTATCAGGCCATGCAGAACACCGCCTCCGCATTCCTGTGCTTGCGCCGCTCCCTGGAGCTGTATGCCGCTGTTTCGCTGGCGCGGGTGCAGCTCGATCAGGCTGAGCTGGAGAGGATCACTGTGCTTATGAGCAGCTTCGACGCCGGCCAGCTGGACGAACGCTATCGCGACGAGCTCCAGCGGCTGGCGGCGCGAGGTGGCCGGCGGAGCAACTGAGCGACTGAAGGCCTCACGACTCTTCACCCGCCCAGCTGAGGCGGCCTTCGGTAGCAGCGACGGTCTGTGCGACAATCGTGCCGACCGGGCCGGCGGTTGCGGTCGTGGCTTGCAAGGAGGGTGAGGAAATGGGTCAGCAGACCAACTTTGTCGACAGCCTCGCCGAGGGCGTCTCCGAATCCGAACGGAAGATCACACGATGATGCCTCCCGGCTTTCACGACATCCCGAACTGGTTTTCGCCGGTCAACAAGGGCGCCTCGGTCGCCGTCGGTGACGTCACCGGCAACGGGACGCCAGACCTGGTCGTTCTGGCAGTCGACGGCGCCCCCCAGCCCAACCGGGCCGCCTACCGCGTTGGCCGCAACCTCGACGCCAAGGGCAACATCACCGGGGACTGGACGGCATGGCACGACATCCCGGGCTGGACCTCGAACGACACGCAGGGCGCCGGAGTCGCGGTCACAGACCTCAACGCCAACGGCAAGCTCGACGTCATCGTACTCATGGTCGACAACGCCGCTCAGCTCAACACGGCAACCTACCGGGTCGGGCGCGACCTGGACGCAGACGGGAATGTGACGGGTGGCTGGTCAGCATGGCACGACGTGCCGTGGTTCTCGTGGGAGAACCAGGGCGCGGGGATCGCCGTCGCCGACCTCAGTGGCAACCATCGCCCCGACCTCATCGTGATGACGATCGACAACCCGCCCATGCAGAACCGCGGCATCTATCGCGTCGGCCACGACCTGGACCAGGACGCCAACGTCACCGGCGGTTGGTCCGACTGGGTCGACATGCCCGGGTGGTTCTCGTGGGAGAACCAGGGTGGCGGCGTCGCCGTCGCCGACACGAACGGCAACGGCCACCTCGACATCGTGGTCTTCGGAGTGGACAACCCGCCGCAGCAGAACCAGGCCTTCTACCGCATCGCTTTCGACGTCGACGCGAACGGCGTCCCGAGCGGTGCTCAAGCGCACGACCCGCAGGCGGGGTGGTCGAGCCTGCTCGGAGTGAACAACTGGTTCTCATGGGAGAACCAGGGCGCGGGCATCGCCGCCGTCGTGCTCGGGGGAGCTCCTCAGCTGGTCATCGTCGCCGCCGACCATCCCGTGGCGGGCAGCGTCGGCTTCTACACGACAGTCCAGCTGGCAGAGTCACCGGCCGTCCACGGTAGATGGCAGCAGCTCGCCGTCAACTCGCAGGTGCTGGCAATCCACGCGGCGATGCTGCGCACCGGGCGAGTGCTGTTCTTCTCAGGCTCGGGGAACAACACAGCCCGGGTCGCCGACCACAACTTCGGCAGCGTCGCCGCCGGTCTCTACACGAGCGTGGTCTGGGACCCGCAGGCGCCGCCCGGCCAGGACTTCATACACCCGCCCACGATCTTCCGCGGTGACGGGCGGCCCTTCGACTTCTTCTGCGGAGGTGACACCATCCTCGCCGACGGCCGGGTCCTCTCCGCGGGCGGGACGCAGGACTACAACGCCGGCAACGACCTCGGTCAAAGGGACGTCGCCATGTTCGACCCCGTCACCCAGCAGTGGGCGAACACGGCTCCGATGGCGAATGGACGCTGGTACCCGCAGCTCCTGGTGCTTCCAGACGGCCACGTCCTGACTGTGAGCGGCAAGAACGAGTTCAACGGCGACCTGAATCCACTGTTCGAGATCTTCGACCCCGCCGCACAGCAGTGGATCCAGCACAACCGGCCGCAGAGTCCGGACTTCAACGGACTGCCCTTTTACGCGCACCTCTTCCTGATGGCGGATGGCCGCATCTTCTTCAGCGGGGGAAGGATGGACGACGGCCGCTTCCAGCGGGCCGGGATCATGGCCTTCGCGCCCGACCGCATCGACTTCAAGGTCGTGCCGGCCATCGTCGACGGGGCTCTGCGTAACCAATCGTCCAGCGTCCTCCTGCCTCCGGCGCAGGATCAGCGCGTGATGATCGTCGGCGGCGGTCCGAACGACGACCGCACGAGCGCCACCGGAGCGGCGGAGGTCGTGGATCTCAAGCAGCCCAACCCCGCCTACCAGATGACCATGCCACTGAGCCTGCCCCGCATTCACCTCAACGCCGTCCTGCTTCCGGACCGCACGGTCTTCGTGAGCGGTGGCGCCATCGTCCACGAGGAGACCGGCATACCGCCCATCGCCCGGCTCCAGTCCGAGATCTACGACCCGGCAACCGACACCTGGAGGCCCGGCGCCGTGGCCGGCGTCGTCCGCATGTACCACTCGGTCGCCCTGCTCATGCCCGACGGCCGGGTCATGGCTACCAGCGGCAACCCGCCCCCATACGGCAACAAGGTGCCGTGGCAGCCGCCGCAGGCGAACGAGGAGATGCGGATCGAGATGTACAGCCCGCCGTACATGTTCGCCGGTCCCCGGCCCGCCATCGGCCAGGTTGCCGTCGAATGGCACTACGGCGGCGCGGTCGACGTCGCCACTCCGCAGGCGCAGAACATCCTGTGGGCGGAGCTCATCCGCGGCGGCGTCACGACCCACGCCTTCGACAACTCGCAGCGGCT
>JALYYF010000493.1 GCA_030946725.1 Candidatus Dormiibacterota bacterium | reverse complement strand
CCGGGCTGGCCTGCCCCCGGATCTCCAGTGTGGTGCGCCGGCGCACGACGTCGTCCACCGTGATCGCCCATTCCTGATCGATGGCATGGACCACCTGGCCCCAGACGTCGGTGCCGTGGGGATGGATCCGCTCCAGCCGTCCCGTGTGGACGACCAGCGGCGCCTCGTCCCCGTAGAGATGTGTCAGATGCTTCCAGACGTCGGGCGCTACCTCTGCAGGTCGCAGAGGCAGCGGCCCGGCGCCGGGGAGAGGATTTGATGTCAGCCGTGCCTGCCGGAAAGGCTCCAGGTGCTGGAGAACCTTGAGCGCGATCTCTCGATGAGTGGTCAGCTTGCCGCCCGCGACCGAAACCATGCCGGCCGGCCCCACCCGGATCACCTCTTCGCGGGGCGTCTCGGCGGTGCTGCCTTCGCTCCGAGCCAGCACCCGAAGACCAGCAAACGTATAGCGGATGCGGTTCCGCGCCAGAACCTCGCTGGGCAGCGACGTGGAGGCCTCACTCAGGATCTCGTCGATGTCCTCCGGCTCGGCTTTGACCGCGGCCGGATCAGCCTCATAGTCGGTGTCGGTGGTGCCCAGCAGCAGCATCCCCTCCCAGGGGATGGCGAAGCTAACCCGGCCGCCCGCCAGGGGTGTCGTGATCGCAGCCTGCCAGGGCCAGTCCTCGGGCGGCTCCAGGACTAGATGCGCGCCCTTGCTCAGGCGAGCCATCGGCTTCGCGCGCGCGTCCTCCATGAGGCGGACTGCGTCCACCCAGGGACCTGCCGCGTTGATAACCGACCGGCAGCTGATCCTCAGGTCTCCGGCGTGGGCAGCCACGACGTGGCCGCCGCTAACGTCGAGCCCGGTGATCTTGGTGTAGTTGAGCACCGCCGCCCCGGCTCGAGCGGCCGCGGTGACCGTGGCGAGCACCAGGCGGGCGTCGTAGGTCTGGGCGTCGACGTATACGCCGGCTGCCACCATCCCGTTGGTCTTGATTGAAGGCACCAGCTTGCGGGCCCCCTTGGGGGCCAGCATCCCGGCTCGGCTGTGGCGGAATCCCGACATCGCCGCATAGGCGAACATGCCGGCGGCGATGGTGGGGGCATGGTGCGGCCCGCCCTTGTAGACCGGCAAGACGAAGGTGAGCGGCGTGACCAGATGGGGAGCCAGACGATCCAGCAGCGCCCGGCGCTCGGCGTGGGCCTCCCGGACCAGCTTGAAGTCGTACATCTGCAGATAGCGCAGGCCGCCGTGGATCAGCTTGGAGGAGGCGCTCGAGGTGGCGCCGGCAAAGTCGCCGGCGTCGACCATGGCCACCTTCCCGCCATTTTGCGTGGCCTCGAGTGCGATTCGAGCCCCGATCACGCCCCCGCCAATCACCAGCAGGTCGAATGTCTCCGACTGCAGGCGCTCCAGCGTTCGCTCACGATCGGCATGGCTGCCCAGCACGCGACCGATTCGACCTCCGTTTTGCGTTGTTCGCTTTGGGTCGGCCATCACTTCGTCACTCCACTCAAGCCGCGGTTGACGGAGGGAGCGGGACCTAACCGCCCCGCCCCCAGCTGTTCTCGATCCGATCAGAAGGCGGGTGCCGGAACCCGCTCCGGGGAGACGGCCGGCGCCGTTTCCTTGGTTCGGGCGACACGGGCCAGTGCAGTGGGCAGCCCGGTCAGCGACGTGATCACCGCATCAGGCTCCGAGAGCTGCTCGAGCGTGGGCGCGGGCGGTGCCTCACCTCGGAGCAGCCAGATCGTGCGCATGCCCAGCTGCTGGGCCGGCCGGATGTCCAGGTCCAAGCGGTTACCCACCAGCACCGCGTTGGCGGCGCGGACTCCGGCTTTGTCCAGCGCCCACCGGAAGAGCTTGGGATTGGGTTTTTCGACTCCGACTGTTTGAGGCGTGGCGATAGCGCTGAAGAACTGGGCTATGCCATCTCGCTGCAGCGCAGCCTGAGGATCACGCTGCTGGTCGCAGATGAGGCCCAGCTTGTACTTGCTGGCCAGCGTCGCGAGGACGGGCCGCACGTCGGGGAAGAGCGCCGAGGCTGGGTACTCCCAGTTCTTTTGGATGAGCTGGGTGAGCGTCCCCACGTCGCTTCCGGGAGCGAATCGATCTACGATCGAGCGCCGAAGTCGGCCTCCCGCCCCTGACCGTTGCGTGTCGTAGACCTCCCAGAACTGGCGCTCATCGATCGGGCCACCAGCCAGCTCGGTGGTGGCCTTCAGCAGCGCCTGGGCGAAGGCGTCGTCGTCGTAGATCGGCCCTCCGATGTCGACCAGGACGAAGTCGATGTCGTCGTCGGTTTCGAGGGTGGGCACCGCCGGGGGATGTCCCAGTAGCGTACTGGCCGCCCCGAAGCCGAGCTCGCCCCAGCTCCGCTTTTCCTGCACGAACCCTCGCGGGGCACGTACGAAGGCCAGAGTCAGAACTGCGCTGAAGAGGTAGAGGCCCGCGTAGATATACATAACGCCCACCACACCCAGGGACCCGATGAAGACGCCGACGATGACTGGACCCACGAAGGTGCTGGCGCCAGCGCCCAGGTTCAGCGCCGACATCGCCGCCCCCTTGTGCTCCGGCGCCATCGAGGGCATCAGCGCCGAGAGCGGCACGTAGGCAGCCAGCGTGGCCCCGTAGAGCATGGCGATCAGGACGATGATCGGATATCTCGGCCCGACCGCGAGCGGCACGTAATAGAGCAGGAGGGTGGTGATGGCACAGCCCACCCCGCCGAACCAGGCCACCGTCCGCTGCCACCCGATACTGTCACCTAGGACCCCCCAGAGAAGGTTCCAGATGATGTTCGAGAAGAACATCAGCGACAGCACCTGCAGCCACTGCGTCAATGAGAGGCCGATGGTCTTGACGAAGAAGGTCGGCATGAAGACCAGGAAGCCCAGCTCGGCAGCGGTGTTGATCGTCCGCACCACCGCTCCGGCGCCGATCCGAGGCTGCTTCCAAAGGATGGTGATTGCCCTGCTCAGCGTTGTCATTGCGCTCTCGCCGGTCGCCGCCAGCGGCTTCATCCCGGTCCGCTCACGGACCAGCAGCAGCGCGATCGCGCCGCCGATCGCCACCAGCGCCACCGAGGCCCAGAAGGTGTTGTACTGGCCGAGCTCGGGGATCAGGAAGCTGGCGAAGAGGGCGCCCAAAGTCGGAAATCCACCAGTGAAGGCGAACCAGAACCAGCCGGCCGCGGAGCTCAGCCGCTTGGGTGGCGTGGCCACCGCGATCCAGACCAGGAAACCAAAGGCGAACAGGGGGTAGCCCAAGCCTCGCAAGCCGTAGCTCACCAGCATCACCGGATAATTGAGACCCTTGAGCCCAAAGACCAGGAAGATCACCTCAAACCCAACCCAGGTAACCAGGCCGATCAGCATCACCTGGCGCGGACCCCAGAGGTCGGAGAGAGACCCTGACAGCCACGACGCTACGGCGATCACAAAGCCATAGATGGAGAACATCAGCGCCACTTGCTGCTGGCTTATCCCCTGGC
>JALYYF010000463.1 GCA_030946725.1 Candidatus Dormiibacterota bacterium | reverse complement strand
GCTAGAGGTTGTCTTTTGCAACCTCCACCAGCCGGGCAAAGGAGCCGCTGTCGCGCACAGCCAGGTCGGCGAGCACTTTGCGGTCGATCTCCACACCGGCCTGGCGGAGGCCGTACATGAACCTGTTGTAGGGCATTCCCGACTGGCGGGAAGCCGCGTTGATCCGTGCGATCCAGAGGCGGCGAAAGTCGCGCTTGCGGCGCCGCCGGTCCCGGAAGGCGTACGCCAGCGCGTGCAGCACCGCTTCGTTGGCGGGCTTGAAGAGCAGCTTCCGCGAGTAGCGAAAGCCTTTGGCCCGCTGCAGGATCGCCTTGTGGCGGCGGTGGGCGGTTACGCCCCGCTTGACGCGTGCCACTCAGATCCCCAAGGAGCGGCGCACCTGCTTGGCGTCCGCTTGAGCGACCTGGTCGTCGGCGCGGAAGCGGCGCTTGCGCTTGGCGGACTTGTGCTCGAGCAGGTGGCTCTTCCAGGCGTGCCGGCGCATGAGCTTGCCGGTCCGGGTCACTCGAATCCGATCGCCCAGGCCTTTGCGGGTCTTCAGCTTAGGCACGTTGGGTGGCCTCCTTGGCGACTGGCTCGGCCGGACGAGGGGCGGGGGTGGGCGCCGGCTTGTGGGTGGGCGCCAGGATCATGAACAGGTTGCGACCCTCCATGATGGGTGCCCGCTCGACCACGGCGATTTCCTTCGCGGCGTCCGCGACCCGATCGAGCAGCCGCCGTCCGATGTCCTGGTGGACCATCTCGCGGCCCCTGAACATGATCGTCACCTTGACCTTCTCGCCCTGCTCCAAGAACTGCCTCACGCCGCGGAACTTCGTCTGGAAGTCGTGGTCGGCCACCTTCGGGCGCAGCTTCATCTCTTTCAGCTTGATGACGTTCTGCCGGCGCCGCTGGTCCTTCTCCCGCTTGATGCTCTCGAACTTGTGGCGGCCGTAGTCCAGCAACCGACACACCGGTGGATTGGCCTGAGGGGCGATTTCCACCAAGTCGAGGCCCTTTTCGCTCGCGATCCGCTGCGCCGCCTCCAGGCTCAGGACACCAAGCTGGTTGTTCTTGTCGTCTATGAGACGAACTTCCTGCGCCCGGATCTGGTCGTTGATCCTGAGCTCTTTAAACGAGATGGGCCACTACCTCTTCGAAGTTCAGTGTCGCTGTGTTCTCCTTACCAAAAAAAATACGGATGGCGCAAAGGGCCATCCGCTCACAACAAACCTCACCAGCGTCCGGCTGATTCCCCCGGAGCCACGAGGTGAGGGGCGGAACCCCTTCTTGCGGAGCAGGATGTTACCAGACATCCGCTCAATCGCCGCGGACGGCTGGGCTGGTTGGGGCTTTGTATGGGTCTTGGGGACGCCGGGGGCGCCGGCATCCGCTCAATCGCCGCGGACGGCTGGGCTGGTTGGGGTTTTGTATGGATCTTGGGGGCGCCGGCTACGGGAGCCGGCGCTCGGCGATCTCGGCCAGCAGACGCGTCCTGAAGTCCGCGAGCGGTTCGCTGGTCTGCTCCCCGGCCCGGTTCCGGACCGACACCTCCCCCGACTCCGCCTCCCGGCCCCCGACCACCAGCATGTAGGGCACCTTGCGAGCCTGGGCCTCGGCGATCTTCTTTCGCACCCGCTCCGAGCGGTCGTCGACCTCCACCCGGACCCGGCAGGCCCGGAGCTTCTCCGCCACCTCACGCGCATAGTCGAGCTGGGCGTCGGCGATCGGCAGGACCACGACCTGCACCGGCGCCAGCCAGGTCGGAAAGGCGCCCGCGAAGTGCTCGATCAGGTAGGCGACCATCCGCTCCATCGCCCCGAAGGCGCCCCGGTGGATCATGATCGGCCGCCGGCGGGAGCCGTCCGCGGCCACGTACTCGAGGCCGAAGCGCTCGGGGAGCTGGAAGTCGACCTGGACCGTGTTGTTGGTGAACTCCCTGCGCTGCGCGTCGCGCACCTGGAAGTCGATCTTGGGCCCGTAGAAGGCCGCGTCGCCGACCCCCAGCTCGAAGGTCTCCCCCATCGTCTCGAGCGCCGAGGTGAGCGCCGCCTCCGCGTTCGCCCACTCCTCGTCGGTTCCCACGTACTTCTGCTTGTCGGGGTCCCGGACCGAGAGGCGGTACCGGTAGTCCGTCACTCCCAGCGTGGCCATGAAATGACGGGCGAGCTCGATCACGGCCAGGATCTCGGGGTGCAGCTGCTCAGGGGAGCAGAAGATGTGCGCGTCGTTGAGTGCGAAGGAGCGGACCCGGATCATGCCCATCAGCTCGCCTGACTTCTCCCAGCGGTAGTTGTTGCCGATCTCGGCAATCCGCAGCGGCAGGTCGCGGTAGCTGCGCAGCTCGTTCTCGTAGACCAGGATGTGGTGGGGGCAGTTCATCGGCCGGAGCTCCAGCTCCTCACCGTTGTCGGCCTTCATGACCGGGAACATCGAATCGTGGTAGCGCTCCCAATGCCCGCTCTGCTTGTACAGGTCGAGTCGCGCCATCACCGGGGTGATCACGTGCTGGTAGCCGCGGGCAAGCTCCTCGTCGACGATCCAGCGCTCCAGTTCCCGCCTGATCGTGGCACCGTCGGGGAGCCAGATGACGTTGCCCACCCCGGTCCGCTCGTCCAGCGCGAACAGCTTCAGCTCCCGCCCGAGCCGCTTGTGGTCCCGCTTCTCGGCGTCCGCCAGGGCGGCCAGGTAGTCGTCCAGCTCCTCCTGGGAGAACCAGGCCGTTCCGTACACGCGGCTCAGCTGCCGGTTGCGCTCGTCGCCCAGCCAGTAGGCGCCCGCCACGCGCATCAGCCTGAAGGCGGGTATGTCCGCCGCGGACGGCAGGTGCGGGCCGCGGCAGAGATCGAAGAAGGGTCCGGTGTGGTAGGTGCTGACGAGCTCCTCGTCGGAAGCCTTCTGATTGATCCAATGCAGCTTGTAGGGCTGGTCCAGCTCGGTGAAGCGCCGCACGGCCTCAGAGTGCGGCAGCAGCTCCTGCTCGAAGCGGTCGCCGCGAGAGATGATCTCGGCCATCTTCTTTTCGATGGGCCCAAGATCGTCCTCGGACAGCGGCCGCGGGAGGTCGAAGTCGTAGTAGAAGCCGTTCTCCACCGGAGGGCCGCCCGCGTACTTGGCGCCCGGGAAGAGCTCGGTCACGGCGGCGGCCAGCACGTGCCCCGTCGAGTGCCTCAGCACGTAGAGAGGGTCGGTGGAGACCTCGGCGTCGTACTCAGCCATCGCGGCCTACAAAAATAGCTGATGCATTTGGATGTTCGGGCGATCGCGGAGGCAGTGGGCTACCCTGCGGCCGCCCTGGGCATCCTGATCGAGAACGCCGGCGTCCCCTTTCCGGGCGCGCTGACGCTCCTGGCGGTGGCCGCCTATGCCGGCGCGGGGCACCTCGACATCGGCCTCGTGGTGCTGGCCGGCGCCGTGGGCGCGGTCGCGGGCGGCGATCTCGGATACCTGGCCGGGCATCGCGGAGGCCGGCCCTTCGTCGAGCGTTGCAGCCACCTGCTGCACGTGAATCCCGGCCACCTCGCCCGCTCCGAGATGCTGTTCACGCGGTACAGCGGCACCGCGATCGTGCTCGGACGCTTCCTCATGGGCCTGCGAACCTGGGCCTCGGTCCTGGCCGGGATGGCGGGGATGCCCTTCTGGGCCTTCCAGCTCTACAGCCTGGCGGGGGCGCTGCTCTGGGCGATCGTCGTGGGGGCGGCCGGCTTCTACCTGGGCAGCAACTGGCTCGCGATCGAGGGCCTGGCGCGTGGCTTGGGGGCCGCCGGCCTGGCCGCGGGCGCGGTGCTCATCCTGGCTGTCTTGCTGTTGCGAACACGCGCTTTGCGTATCTGGCCATGAACACGCTGGTGCCGGCCACCAGCACACCGAGGGCGCCGATCACGTGGTTGATGCCGAACCAGTCCGAGAGGACGGCGGTGAGCAGCACGGGAACGGCCGTGACGCCGTTGACGACCATGAACAGGAGCGCGAAGACCCTCCCCCGGATGCTGTCGGAGGTGTTCTCCATCAGGTATGTCAGCGCCGGGATGAGCAGCGCTCCGAACTCGAGCCCCAGCAGCAGGCTGAACGCCGAGCCGGCCCACCGCGCATAGATCCGGAGCTCCTCGAACTGCCTGAGGAGCGCGGGGGCGGTTGCCAGCAGAACCAGCGTGATGCCGGTCGCGGCCAGCGCGCTGACCAGCAGCGCGGGCGGGCTGACCTTGCGCCCCAGCTGACCGAGGACGGCGGCCGAGGCCAGGGCGCCGACGGTCGCCGGCAGCAGGATGACGTAGCTGTCCTGGGCCTCGATCCCAAGGACCTGGCTCACGTAGGCGGGCGCCAGCGTGAACATCATGAACATGACCAGCACGGCCAGCGTGAGCTCGTAGAACGAGAGCAGCAGCACGGGCGAGGCCGCCAGGGCGGCGAAGCCCTCCTTGAGCTCCAGCACGACCTGGTGGAAGGGATGACGCCGCTCCTCCGGAGTGTGCGGCTCGGGATCCGGCCGCGGTATGCGGGCCAACCAGATCAGGCCACCGGCGACCATGAAGAGGAGGGCCGCGAGCCAGTAGGGCGCGTAGATGTCGAGACGGGACACGATCGGCGCCAGCACTCCGCCCGCAACCAGCGTCACCACCATGGTGGCGAGGACCATCGAGTTGGCGGTGATCAGCGTCTCCCGCGAGACGACCGTCGGAATCGCAGCCGCCTCAGCCGGGCTGAACAGCTGGCCGACGGCGGCGAAGGCGAAGGTGATCACGAGCAGGTGGACGTAGTCGTTGCGAAGGGCGGGCACCAGGCTGGCGAGTGGGATCAGTATCACGAGCACGGCCCGCACCAGGTTCGTCGTCACCATGATGGTCTTGCGGTCGAAGCGGTCCGCCAGGACGCCGGCGAGTGGTGCGATGGCCACGGCGGGCACCGTGTAGGCGAGCAATGTGATCGCGACAGGCGTGCTGCCCCGGGAGAGGTGGTAGGCCAGGATGATCAGAGAGAACATCAGGAACTTGTCGGCCAGCTGAGCGCCGACCTGCGCGTACCAGATGAGCTGGAAGTCGCGCTGCTTGAGCAGGTATCGAAAGCCGGTCTTCTCCGCCTTCGGGGTAGGGTGGTCCCCGGGAGGAGATCCCGTATCAGGCTTTCCCCGGGGCGCCACCCCCGGGAACCCTGCACTCGGACGGGGCTCTTCTGACCTGGGGACGGCCATACGTTTCATCAGCTTAGGGCGCGAGCGCGTTGAAGACGTGCTGCCACTCCGGGAGCGTCAGGGTCTCCGCCCTCCGGGTCGGGTCCACTCCCAGCTCGAGCAGTTGCTTTTCGACCTCGGCCGGCGCGGTGCCCGCAGCACGGGCCAGGGAGGTCCTCAGCTGCTTTCGCCGGAACTGGAAGACAGCCTCCACGAAGCGAAAGAACTCCTCGAGGCTGCGAACTTTGACCGCCGGGCAGGGCCGGACCTCGAGCACCACCAGCGCAGAGGTGACCCGGGGTGGTGGTTCGAAGGCCTCCGGCGGCAGCTCGAACTCGATGCGGGGCTCGGCGAAGGTCTGCACGGCCACCGTCGCCAGGCTCCCACCGTCCAGCCCGCACCAGCGTCGCGCCACCTCTCGCTGGACGACGAGGCTGAGGCGCTTCGGCCGGGGTGGCCGGCCGAGCAGGTGAGGAACCAGCGCGCCTGTCAAGTAGTAGGGGATGTTGCCTACGACCACCTCTCCCCCCGAGGGGAAGTAGAGGGCCGGGTCCACGCGCAGGATGTCCGCGTGGACGACCTCGGCGGTCGGAGCGGCCGCGCGCAGCTCGGGCAGGAGGCGCCGGTCCAGCTCGACGGCCACGACCCTCCTGGCTCGCCTGGCGAGCTCCGCGGTCAGCGTGCCGGGTCCGGCGCCGATCTCGAGAACGTCGTCGTCGGAGCCGACGCCGGCTGCCTGGATGACACGCTGGCGGAGTGCGGGATCGGCCAGGAAGTTCTGGCCGAGCCGCTTGCTGGGTCTCATCCCGGCCGCAGCCGGGGGAAGAGAGCGCTGGCGTTGGCGCGCTCCAGCTCGGCGAGCTCCTCCACTGCGATCCCCCGTGCGCTCGCGACGACCGCGGCCGTGTCCACCATCCAGGCGGGTCGCATGGGACCGCTGCGCCCCCTGGGCGT
>JALYYF010000399.1 GCA_030946725.1 Candidatus Dormiibacterota bacterium | reverse complement strand
GCTAGCGGCCGGCAGCCATGCCGCCGGCAGGAATATCAGGCGATCGGAGGTTTCGTCAAGCTTGATCGGGCGCCTAGGGGTGCGGCACCTCTAGGCCAGGCGGCGCAGCGCCAGCGCCAGCTGCAGGCGCTGGCGGACGGCGGGCTCGTCGAGGTCCAGCCCGAGTAGCTCGCGGAGCTTCTCCATCCGGTAGAGGACGGTGTGCCGGTGCAGCTTGAGCGAGCTCGCTGCGGCCTTCACGGAGCTGTGCGAGAGCAGCGCCTCCAGGGTCTCCATGAGCACGCCGCGCGGGTCGCCGCCCAGAAGCCGGCCGAGGACGTGCGTGACGTAGCGCTCGGCCACCAGCGGGTTCTGGGAGAGGATCAGGTAGGGTGCCACCTCGTCGTACTCGTGGAGCATCCCGGTGGGGTCCAGCTTGCGGCCGACCTCCACCGCCTCCTGCGCCTCCAGGTACGAGCGGGAGATACCCCGCAGGCCAGGGTGCTCGCCTCCCAGGCCGGCCCGGATCCGGCTCTGACCGCGCCCGCGAAGACTGCGCAGCAACCGCTGCACCTCCTCGCGAACGTCGGCTGCGTCCGCGGGCCACAGCACCACCGCCGTGTGCGGGTCCGTCGCGTCGGCCAGCGCACCGGGCGGCAGGTCGAGCTCGCCCAGGAGCTCCGGCGCGGCGGACTCGGTCTTGACGACCAGGGCCAGGTAGGAGTTGGCCAGCCGCTGGTTCACCGCCAGCGCCTGCTTGTGCACGGCCAGCTCGGTGTCGAAGGTGTCGCTGATCAGCGAGTGCAGCAGGCGGGTGCGCGCACGCGTCCCGCGGAGGAGATGCTGTTCGCGCGCGTGCAGGTAGGTCTTGGTGACCTCCGCAGCCACCTGGTCGAGGGCCGCGAAGACGTAGTTAGCCGTCACCACCATCGCCTCCGGGCTGGCGTCGGGGTGGGTGCGCCAGGCGCCCAGGATGGCGTCCCAGGCCACCCGCGCGGCGATCCGGTAGGCGGCCAGCACGGGCTCCACGGACTGGGAGCCGCGGGCCTGGAGGATTCCCAGCTGCGCCACCTCTCGCAGCTCCCTCGACGTCGCCGGGCGGCGCTCGCGGGCGGTGGCCAGGAAGAGGTCGATGCCCGCCTCGCAGGCCCTGGCGATGGCCTCTGGCCGGGGCGGCGCGCCGGTCGAGGTGTCCCAGTGCACGAGGCTGACCACGGCGCGCGTCATGTGCCGGGCCAGCCCCGGCCGCCGGCGCTGGAGCTCCTCGAGCAGCGAGTCCGGCAGACCCTGGTTGGACCTGGCGGCCAAGGCGGACATGCCTTTTGAGTTTAGGGCCGGCACGGCCGTCGGTCACCTGGTCGAGAACTGGGCGCTAGCGCGCGGCCGTGTTCTCCTTCACGAAGTCCAGCATCTGGCGCCAGGAGTCGGCGGCGGCCTGGGCGTGCTCCTTGAAGCTGCGGTCGAAGAAGGAGTGGGGCGCGCCCTCGTAGACCACCATCCTGTGCGGCACGCCCGCCTCGGCCAGCTCAGCGTCGAAGCGCTGGAACTCTTCCAGCGGCGTGAAGTCGGCACCGGCCACCAGCAGCAGAAGGGGGTCTCGCATCTCCGGCACGACGTCCCGGACGCGAGATGGAATGCCGTAGAAGCCGATGGCGCCGCCCAGGCCGTGGCCGGCCGCCGACTGGCGCCAGGACTGCGCCCCGCCGAAACAGAAACCCACCGTGAACACCGAGCGCACGCCGCCGCCGTCCTCTGAACGTAGGTATTCCGCCGCCGCCGCCACGTCGGCGTTGAACCCCTCTGGCGTCGTCCGCTCCACGTAGGGACGCCATTCGAAGCCTTCGTCGCGGGGCCCGTCGCCGGCCGTCCTGCCGAAATAGTCGATCGCGACGGCGTCGATGCCCGCCTCCGCGAAGCGCTGCGCCAGCTCTTTGTAGAAGGAGTGGAGGCCCCTCACGTCGGGCATGACGACCATGCCGGCGCCGGTCGGCTCCGCGGCGCGGGCGAAGTAGGCCATGAAGCGGTTGCCGTCGGCGGACGTCAGGTGGATGTCGCCCTGGTCTGCCGCCGCGCCGCCGACCGGCGGCAGGGGTGGTCGTGCGTCGTCGGTGTAGCACATGGGAGTTAGTCTCCTGGATGCCGCCCGGGTGGGTCTCATCGTGCTGCCTGCCGACGGGCGCGGACGCCGCCGGAGGCCCCGCAGACACGATGCGACGAGCAAGTAGAGAGCGGTGGCCAGCCTCAGAGCCAGCCCTTCTCGCGGGCGATCCGGGCGGCCTCCATTCGGTTGCGGGCGTTGAGTTTCTGGATCGCGGCCGAGAGGTGATTGCGGACCGTGCCCTCGGACAGGAAGAGCCGCTGTGCGACCTCGGCGACGCTGGACCCGTCTGAGGTGGACAGCAGCACCTCGGCCTCACGCGAGGAGAGCGGGCTGTCGCCCTCGCTGAGGGCCTGGACGGCCAGCAGCGGGTCGACCACCCGCTCGCCGGCCGCGGTGCGACGGATGGCGACGGCCAGCTCGCGCGCGGGTGCGTCCTTGAGCATGAAGCCGGCGGCTCCGCTGGCCATCGCCCTGCGCAGGTAGCCGGGACGCCCGAAGGTGGTCAGGATCAGCACCCGGCAGTCCGGAAGGCGCCGGCGGAGCT
>JALYYF010000372.1 GCA_030946725.1 Candidatus Dormiibacterota bacterium | reverse complement strand
GCCCCCAGGCCGACCGGAGCCGGTCCGCGAACTCGTCCATGTAGGGGAGCAGCAGGTCCTTGGAGATCGGCGAGGCGGGCCCCGCGTCGATGTGCTCGACGGCGGCGCCGGGACACATCTGGACCCGCGTGGGGAGGAGGGGGTCGTCGCGGCGCGTATAGACCGTGACCTCTACCCCGCGCCTGGCCAGGGCACGCGTGAGGTCGGCGACGAACACGTTCTGGCCCCCGGCGTCCACTCCGCCGAGCATCGCCTGCAGCGGGCTCGCGTGCTCCGAGACCATGGCGATCCTCATCGATCCACCACCTCCTCCAGCAACTGCTGCCAGTCGTCCAGGAAGCGGGCCAGGCCGTAGCGGCGCAGCGCGTGCTCTCGCGCCGCCTGGCCCATCTCCCGGGCCAGCGCGGGATCTGCTGCCAGGCGGCGCAGGCCGCCGTGCAGGGTGTCCAGGCGGTTGCTCACGTAGCCGGCGGCGGCCGGAACGGCCTCGGGGACCTCGGTCGTCGCCAGTGCGACCACTGGCAGCCCGATCTGCATGGCCTCGATCAGGGCAAGTCCCAGCGAGGTCCAGCGGTAGGGATGCACGTACACCCGGCGGCGAGCCAGCTCCTGGTGGAGCCGCCACTGGGGGAGGTCGTTGTCGGTCCCGATCCCGAAGACGTCGATGGGCAGCGTCCGCGAGAGGTCGGGAAGCAGGTCGGCGCCCACCACGCGACCGCGCCGGCCGGGCTCATTGATGGCCGCGCCGGCCCTGGGCAGCTCGCCGTCGTAGAGGTGGCCCGGGTCGACCACGCCGTGCTCGATCACGCGGACCGGCGTGCAGCCGGTGTCCCAGAAGAGGCGGTTGAAGTTGGTGACCTGCACGATGGTCAGCTCGGGCCGGTCCGCGGCCGGGTGCCGCATCTCGGCGATCCGGCCCTGGGGGCTGTTGTGCTCCAAGTAGACGGCCGGCAGGTCCACGCCGGGACGGCGGCCGCCCAGCCAGCAGGCGGCGAGGTGCGCGAACTCCGCCGGCCGCTGGAGGATGACCACGTCGACCTGAGCCGTCGCCGCCTCCTCCGGAGTGACCTCGACCACCGAGTCCGGCCACTCGTAGGCCTCCGCGCGGCCCCGGCCGTCCGGCCCCCGATCCGGCAGCACAGGCACCAGGTATCGGTTGCGCCCATGCACGAAGGCCGTGGTCCAGGAGCCGTGCACGTGCCATAGGAAGACGTTCATGCCGGCGTCTCAACCAGCTCGCCGCCGGGCGCCGGCGCCAGGGTGTGAACGGCTCGCGCCGCCTCGTCCGCGGTCACCGTGTCGAGGCAGGGGTGGCCAGGAACCGGGCAGAGGCGGGCGCGGCTCCCTGCGCAGGGAGCGTCCTGCCGGCCCAGCAGCAGGTGCGGCACGCCCCACGGCCGCCAGCGGGCCGCCGGGACCACGGGCGCGAAGAGCGAGACCACGGGGGTGCCGACGGCAGCCGCCAGATGGGCGGGGCCGGTGTTCCCGGACACCACGGCGTCGGCGCCGCCGAGGACCTCGGCCAGCACCGCCCAGGGCGTGCGTCCGCCCAGGTCCAGCACCCCGGGCCGGGAGGGCGCGACGCGCGCGGTGAGCGACCTCTCCTCCGGGGCGCCGGTGACCACGACCCGGCGGCCCTCGCCCACCAGGAGGTCGATCAGCTCGCGGTGCCGCTCGGGGGACCAGGCCCGGGCCGGCACCGATGCCCCCGGGTGCACGACCACGTAGGGCCGGAGCGCCGCCACCTGCGCCGGCAGACGCCCGCCGCGGCGGCGGATCCGGAGGCGGGCGTCGTCGCCGGGCGGCAGCGTGAAGCCCATCGCCTCGACCAGCGAGAGCGACCGCTCGACCTCGTGCAGCTCGGCCTCGCCGCCGTCGAGGCGGTGGCGCACGTCCAGCAGGGAGCCGGGATAGTCCTCGCTGATCGCCCCCAGCCGTCCGACCCCGGCCAGCCGGAGCAGCAGGGCGAGCGGGAGCGGGCTCTGGTGGAAGGAGGTGAGGATCACGCCCACGTGGGGGCGGGTTTCGCGGACTGTGGCCAGCAGCTCCTCGATCGCCGGCCCGGAGACCGGCTGTGGCTCGGGATCGATCCACTCGGCGCGAAAGTCGATGACGCGGTCGACGCAGGGCAGCAGCTCGGCGGCCGCGCGTCCCCGCGGGCCACAGAGGAAGGTGACCCGTTGCGAGCCTGCCGCAACCGCTCGCACTGCAGGCCCCTGCAGGAGCACGTCGCCGGCGCTGTCCAGCCGGGCCACCAGGGTGTGCGGACGCGAGGGGCGAGTCATCCGAGCACCCGGGCCACGGCCGTTTTCAGGTCCGGGGCCACCTCGGAGGCGGCCGCCACCTCCTCCGGCCGGGTCGCCGCGTTGGGGACCAGGATGCCCCGGGCGCCCGCGGCCAGCGCGGCCTCCATGTCGGCCCCGATGTCGCCGACCAGCACGCAGCGCTCGGGCGCCACGCCGAGCCTGGCGGCGGCCTCCAGCACCAGGCCCGGCTGCGGCTTGCGGCACAGGCAGGCGTCCTCGGGCGCGTGAGGGCAGACCAGCCAGGCGCCGATGGGACCCAGCAGCTCCTCGACGCGGCCGTTCACCGCCTCCACCTGCGCCGGGCTGAGAAGCCCGCGGCCGACGCCGCTCTGGTTGGACACCACCGCGATCGGGATGGATTCGCGCCGGAGCCGGTCCAGCGCGGCGCGGGCTCCCGCCGCCGGCCGGACCATCGCGGGGTCGCCGTTGTAGGGGACGTCCTCGACCAGCGTCCCGTCGCGGTCGAAGAGGACGGCAAGGGGGCGGCGGGCTCGCGCCGGGGTCAGGAGCCCGCGCGTCCAGTGCCAGATGGCAATCGGCGGGATGGCCGCGCTGGTGAGCACCATGGACGCGATCTCGCCAGGGGTGCGCGGCCCCGGCGAGATCCGCCGCCACGCGAACTCGGCGGTCCCGCCGAGCCAGAGACCGGCCGCCAGCAGCGCCAGCCGGCGGCGCCCCGCCAGAGC
>JALYYF010000320.1 GCA_030946725.1 Candidatus Dormiibacterota bacterium | reverse complement strand
GTCTTTGAGGAGGCCGTTTCGTTCCGCCCAGAGGGCGGCTTGGGTTCGGTCGCTTACGCCGAGGCGCTGGAAGGCGCTGCCCAGGTGGGTTTTGACGGTCTTCTCGCTGATGCCGAGGCGTGCGGCGATCTGCTTGTTGGCGAGGCCTCGGGCCACCAGGGCGAGGATCTGGCGCTCCCGCGGCGTCAGCGGGGATTTGTCCGGGCGGCTGCCCAGCAGCGCCAGCGCCGCCCCCAGGGAGAGGGGCGACTCGCCTCGCGCGACAGCTCGGATGCCGTTCAGCAGCTCCTGCGGGCTCGCCTCTCGCAGCAGGCAGCCGGCCGCTCCCGCCTCGACGGCCGCGAGGATGCGGTCCCGCTCTCTGCCCGCGGCCAGCACGACCACCTTCACCCCGGGCTGGCTGGTGGCGATCGAACGGATGGCAGCCGCCAGCTCGGAATCCGCGATGGGCAGGTCGAGAAGTACGACGTCCGGCGGATCTTGCGCGATTCGAGCCAGAGTCGTGGCCACCTCGGCAACCTCGTCGGTCACCGTGACGTCGGCGGCCTCGCCCAGGACACTGCGCAGCCCCGCCCGAAGCATCGGCTGTTCCACCACGAGGAGGACGCGGGTTCCGGGCGCCGTGTCGCCACCCTTCGCCATCCGTCGCGATGTGACCGGACGCGCGCGCGCGGGCGCCGCCCGGAGCGGCCGGGAGAGCGGCAGCCGATCTGTCTCCGGGACCCTCTCGCGCCAGATGTGCGCTCTGAGAGCAGCCTCCAGCTTCTTGGACGATGAGTGGCGTTCACGCAGCTCGTCCAGAGCCAGTCGTATGACGGTCGACACTGAGCACGTCAGTCCCTCCATGGCGCCGCTCAGCACCACTTCCTGCGCCCACGCGTACTGTTGCTCGGTGAGGACCGCCGTCACCTTTCGGACGTCTTTTTCATTCCCGGCTCGCGCAGTCACGACAGTTCCGCTCCGAGTGTAGCTGGCGGCGGAAGAGCGCCGTGAAAGGGTCAGTAAGCCAGTCTCTTCAGCGTCTCGGTGAGAACGGCAACGCCTTTCGCCATGTCGTCGGGAGACGTCCACTCCTCAGGCGAATGGCTGCGTCCGCCGATGCTCGGAACGAAGATCATGACGCGGCGCACACCGGCCCGGGCCAGGACCTGCGCGTCATGTCCGGCACCACTGACCATCTCCAGAAAAGGCAGTCCCAGGGCATTGGCCCCCGCCTTCACAGTCTCCACCAGCTCGGGGGAGCTGCTGGTCGGGGGCTGGTAGAGAAGCCTGGTCGCCTCGAGCCCAAGCCCCCGCCTGGTGGCGAGCGTGGAGAACGAATCGAGCAGGGCGCTGACGTAGGCCTGGTGGCGAGCAACGTCCGGGTGGCGGGCGTCGAGCGTGAAGCGCACCTCGCCCGCCACGATGTTGGGCGCACCCGGACGGGCCTCGATGCGCCCCACGGTGGCGACCGCCGGGGGACCCTGCCGGCGCGCCTCTTCGGCGGCCGCCAGCGCCATCTCGGCGGCGCCGAGCATGGCGTCGAGGCGAGCGTCCATGGGGCAGCCTCCGGCGTGGTCGGCCCGGCCGGTGACGCGGCACTCGAGCTGCTCGATGGCGGTGATCGCCGTGACCGCTCCCACCGGCACCCGCGCCCGCTCCAGGACCGGACCCTGCTCGATGTGCAGCTCCACGAACGCGTCGATGTCCCGCCTGCGCGCCCGGCCGACGGCATCCGGATCCAGCCCGCAGGAGCGCATGGCTTCGGCCAGGGTGACCCCCTCGGCGTCCTGTATGGCGTCCGCCTCCCCCGGCTCGATGAGCCCGGAGACCGCGCGCGAGCCCCAGAAGTTGGAGTGGAAACGGCTGGCCTCCTCGTCGCAGACGGCGAGCACCTCCAGCGTCCGGCGCGGCGAGCCCAGGGACGCCTTGAGCGTCCGCAGCGCCAGGTGGCCCGCGATGACTCCCAGGGAGCCGTCCAGGCGTCCCCCGTCGATCACCGTGTCGAGGTGAGAGCCAGTCACGATCGAGGCACCGGGCTCGGTTCCCCGCAGCACGCCCCAGAGGTTGCCCACGGCGTCCTGCCGCACCTCCAGGCCGTCTTCGCGCAGCCAGCTTGCGACGTGCTCCACCGCCCCTTCCCACTCTGGCGTGTAGACCAGCCGGCGCACGCCTCCACCGGGCCGGCGCCCGTATCTGGCCAGCTCCTCGACGCACGCCTCGACCATCCGGCCGTCCGTCAGTTGCTCCATTCGCCGGGCTCCGGGTCCAGGCTTGCGGACATCATCCAAGACCGCTCCATTGTCGGTAAGCAGCCCGACGGACGCCTTTCCCTTCCGAAGTCAGGACGGCGGTCGGATCGGCGCCGGTAGCAGAATTGCCAGGTTTGATGCCAGCGACCGTCCTTCCCCCACCTGGTCAGCGCAGTGCCGAACCCTGATCCGCCACCCAACCCGGCCCTGATCACCGCCCTGGCGCAGGCGATCGAGCACGATCCCGAATCGGTGCCGCTGCGCCTGCACCTCGCATCACTGCTGCTGGCGAGCGAGCCATCTGCGGCGCTGGAGCACTACGCGGCCGCGCTCACACGGGAACCCGCCAACCTGGACGCGCTGGAGGGAGCTGCCACCGCCGCCTCCGAGGTGGGCGACCGGTCACGGGCCGACGCCTACCGGCGGCTGCTCGGGGCGCTCGGGCACCCGGCGGACGGTGCCGGCAACCCGGCGGCGGGACCCTCTGCCGGGGGCCAGGAGTCACCGGCCCCCCCGGCCGGGGCCGCGAAGCAAAGCGTCCCGGCGGACGGTGAAGGCCCGGCGACGCCCTGGTGGGAGGCGGTCGAGCCAGGGCTGACGCTGGCCGCCGTGGGCGGGATGGAGGACGTCAAGCGCCGGATAGACCTCGCCTTCCTGGCGCCGCTGCGGAATCCCGCCCTGCGCGAGGCCTACGGCAAGTCGCTGCGCGGCGGCCTCCTGCTCTACGGGCCGCCCGGCTGCGGCAAGACCTTCCTCGCCCGTGCCGTCGCCGGCGAGCTGGGCGCCCGGTTTCTACCGATCGGCCTTCACGACGTGCTGGACATGTGGTTCGGCGAGAGCGAGCGCCGGCTGCACGAGATCTTCGAGTCGGCACGCCGGAACTCGCCGTGCGTGGTCTTCTTCGACGAGCTCGACGCGATCGGCCAGAAGCGCAGCCAGCTCCGGGTCAGCGCCGGACGCAACGTGATCAACCAGCTGCTTTCCGAGCTGGACGGCTTCTCTCCGAACCAGGGCGTCTTCGTGATGGGCGCGACGAACCATCCCTGGGACGTCGACGTGGCTCTGCTGCGTCCGGGTCGCTTCGACCGGCTGGCCCTGGTCCTGCCCCCCGACGCGCCGGCTCGCGAGGCCATACTCACCTACCACCTCCAGGGGCGGCCGGTCGCCGGCCTGGACGTGGGCGCCCTGGCGGGAGCCACGGAGGGCTTCTCCGGGGCCGACCTGGCCCGGCTCTGCGAGGCTGCCTCCGAGCTGGCGATCGAGCGGGCCCTGGCCACGGGAACGGTGGCGCCGATCGGGATGGACGAGATGAAGCGCGCTCAGCGCCAGATGCGACCGAGCACCCGCAGCTGGTTCGACACCGCGCGCAACTTCGTCCTCTTCGCCAACGAAGCGGGCCTGTACGACGACCTCCTCTCCTACATGCGGGAGCGCCGCTTGTTGTGAGCGGGCCCCCGGGCCCCGCCCCCGCAGACGCGCTGCTGGAGCGAGCTCGCGAGCTCAACGCGGTGGGCAGGCCGGAGGAGGCCGCCGACTGCCTGCGGCGGGTCCTGGCCGAGGATCCCGAATCCGTCGAGGCTCACTGCCTGCTTGCGATCGCGCTTCACCGCCTTCATCGGCCTGAGGAAGGCGTCCGCCAGGCGGAGGCGGCTGCCGCCATGGCGCCGGACGACGAGTGGCCGCACCGAATTCGCAGTGTCTGCCTGAGCGACCTGGGGAGGTACCGGGAGGCGGCGGACGCCGCGGCCGCGGCTGTCCGGCTGGCCCCCCAGCTGGGAGTCGGCTGGCGCACTCTGGCGGAGGCCCGGGTCGACGCGGGCTTTCCCCGCGAGGCCTGGGAGGCAGCCTCGCGCGCCGTCGAGCTGGAGCCGGGAGTCGGAGCCAGCCACGAGGTCATCGGGCGGGTGGCCCTGACGCAGAGAGACTGGCCGCTGGCCGAGCGCGCCCTCCGCAGCGCGCTCGCCATCGAACCGCTGTCCCCGAGCGCGCACAACAACCTGGGCGTCGCGCTCCAGGCCCAGCGGCGCTGGAAGGAGGCCCTCGACGAGTACCAGGAGGCAGCCCGGCTGAACCCCGCCGATCCGACCGCCAGGGGCAACGTCGTGCGGGTGGTGCGTCCCAACTTCAATCGCTGGCTGCTGGGGGCACAGATCGTGCTCGCCATCGCCCGGCCGCTCAACCTGCCCTTCCTGATCGGCAGCCTGATCACGCAGCTCGCCCAGAGCCGGCGAAGGCGCAGCTACCTGCGGCCGGGCGCGCGGCTGTACTACGACCGGGAGACCAGGCGACGGTCCCGGTGGAGGCCGCGGTTCCTGCTCGTAGGTGTCGCCCTGTGGCTCTTCGGTGCGGTAGTCCTGGAGATCGCCGTCGGGCTGGGGCAGGGCTGGGCGTTGGGGCCGGAGGCCTTCATCACGCTCTCACTTGGTGCCCTGCTGGTGGTCGCCTGGCCGCTTCGGGAGCGGCTGGCCAGAAGGCGGCGCCGCGGCGGCTGACCGGCGCGCCCGTCGCCGGGCCTTACTCGGAGTGGCGCCGTGACGCCAGCCAGCGGCCCGGCCGAAGCGATCTGCGGATTCGCCTGGACGTGTTGGTCTCCTCCACCAGCAGGTCCGCCGCCCTCTCCGGGCCGGCCGGCAGGCCCTCCTCCTGGAGGTCCAGCCAGAGCTTGGTCAGGGCGAGGTAGATGTCGGTCTCGGTCCAGCGCGGCAACCGCTCGATCAGGTGGTGGGACCGGGCCACGTCCATGACCGGTCTGTAGACGGAGTCGTACCAGCTCATGGCAGCCTCCGGGATCGGCACCTCGTATCCACGCTCGAGCCCCAGGAAGTAGCGGTGGCCGAGGATGTGCTCCAGGATCTTGTCGTAGCGGCCGAGCTGGCTGCACTCGAGGCGCGCTTCGGGGCGGTTGACGTCCAGCTGCGTCTCTTCGAGGAACCTCGAGTACTCCGCCGCCTTGAGCAGCTCCTCGGGGTTGATCCCCGAGCCGACGGGCGCGCGAGTCGTCACCTCGACCACGCTGGCCCGGATCATCTCCCACCCCAGGTGGCGCGCCACCGAGACGCGCGTCTGGCCGTCCTTCACGAAGTAGACGTCGCCCACCTGGTACACCTCGATCGGCGGTGGCTCGACCCCCTGCTCCATCAACGTGAAGGCCTGGACCCACTGCTGCCGGAGACCGCGGTTGCGCGGCTGGAAGGAGGCGTCGAAGTCCTCCGACCGGATCTCGCTTCCCTTGATCTGGGCCAGGGGAATCTGGAGCACGCCTCGGTCAACCTCACCCGCGATGCCGGCAGCCTCCACCACGGTGCTCAGCGGCGGCACCGTTCGAGGCTTTCGGGTCACCTTTGACGTGAGATCGCGCCGGATGGCCTGCTGGCGCTCCTCCTCGAACTCCAGCTCACCCAGAGCCATGACCGAGGGTTGCGACCGGTGGCCGCCCAGCCTCCGCGTGATGCGTGCCACCAGCTGCTGCTCCGGGTCCACCTCGTTGGGCGCGCGCCAGCTCGCCAGGTCGCGGAGCAGGTCGTCCAGAGCGGCCGCCAGGGCAACCGCGTGGCGCTCACGAGGCGCCGCGGCCGCAAAGCGGGCCACCTCTTCCCGACCGCGGGCGACCGCGTCGTGTGCATCCTCGGACACCAGCCGGCGATCGATGGCCTCCACAGCCGCCTGGCCCGCTGCCAGCAGGTGGGGGCGGCCGGCCTCCCAGCTGTGCTCCTCGCCCGACTCCGGAGGCGGGGCCTCCGCAGCCTGGCGGGCGATGGCGCGGACCGTCCGGTAGAGGTACGAGATCAGCCGCAGCCGCTCCTCGAGCCGGCTCAGGTCGCTCATCCGGGCGGAGTGCCAGGGGTTCCAGCGCAGTGCGTCCTCGGCCGGCAGGATCTCCGCAACGACACCGTCGACGCGCTCGCTGTTGGCCCGCACTTGCCGACGCTGTTCTTCAGATTCCTCGCTCTGACCAGCCAGCGCGAGGGTCTGCAGGATGTCCGCCTTCAGCTTCCTGCTCGCCTCGCGGAACTCCTGGCGCAGCCGGCTCACAGGGTTCGGCGGCCAGAGCAGGGCGGCCACGGCAACGCCGACCACGCCGCCGAGGATGGTCTCCCAGAAGCGGGCGACGTTCGTGCTGCTGCCCGAGGCGAGGACCAGCAAGGCGGAGATC
>JALYYF010000295.1 GCA_030946725.1 Candidatus Dormiibacterota bacterium | reverse complement strand
CGAACGTTGGACTGCTTCTTCTCCCGGCAGACGTTTACGGACATGTCGCCGGCGCGTCTCTGGATGCCGACGATCATCCCCTCGTAGATCTCGTCGCCCGGTTCCACGAAGGTCGTGCCGCGAAGCTGGACGTTGGCCAGTCCGTACGTGAGCGCCTTGCCTCCCGAGGAGGCGGTCAGCGCACCGTTGCGATGGTCGCTCAGATCACCCGCCCAGGCGCGATACCCGAGCCCGATCGCCCCCATGACACCCCTGCCGCCCGTCAGCGTGAGGAAGGCGTTGCGAAAGCCGATCAGGCCCCGAGTCGGGACGACGTAGTCCAGACGGACCAGGCCCGCATCCTCGTACTCGATCTCCACCATCTCGCCGCGCCGGCGGGCGAGAGCCTCGCTCACGGCGCCCAGGTGCTCCGTGTCGATCTCCAGGGTCACCCTCTCGAATGGCTCCATGCGCCGGCCTTCCACGATCTTGACGATCGCTTCGGGCCGGGAGACCTCGAACTCGTAGCCCTCTCGCCGAATGGTCTCGA
Source organism: Candidatus Dormiibacterota bacterium (assembly GCA_030946725.1). Classification (GTDB taxonomy): domain Bacteria; phylum Chloroflexota; class Dormibacteria; order Dormibacterales; family Dormibacteraceae; genus Nephthysia. Next base: position 1,905 of record JALYYF010000295.1, on the reverse strand, counting down.
TGAGCACGGCCAGGTGCAGTTCGCCGCGGCCGCTGACCAGGAACCTGTCCGCCGAGTCGGTCTCCTCGACCCGCAGGCCGAGGTTGACCTTCAGCTCCCGGAAGAGCCGGGCGCGCAGCTGTCGCGACGTGCTGTACAGGCCCTCCCGCCCGGCGAACGGGGAGGTGTTCACGCCGACGGTGACGCGTACGGTGGGCTGCTCGATCTCGATTCGGGGCAGTGCGTCAGGACTCTCGGGGTCGGCCAGCGTGTCGCCTATGACGACTTCGTCGAGGCCGGCGACGAGCACGATGTCGCCGGCGTCCGCGCTCTCCACGGCGTCACGTCCGAGGCCGCGGTGGACCAGCACCTGACCGACGCGGGCCCGGCGTGCGGTGCCCTCAGAGCCGAGCACGGCAACCTCGTCGCCGGGCCGGACCGAGCCTCGAAAGATGCGGCCCATCGCCAGCGATCCGATGTAGTCGTCATGGGACTGGTTGGAGACGAGCATCTGGAAGCCGCCCTCTTCCACGACGGGCGGCGGTACGTGCTTGACGATGGCTTCGAACAGCGGTTCCAGGTTCGCGGGCAGGTCGTCCGGGTCATGTCCGGCGCGGCCTTCCTTGGCGATGGAGTAGAGAACCGGCGCGTCAAGCTGGTCGGCGTCGTCCGCCAGCTCGAGGAAGAGGTCGTGGACCTGGGCGAGGGCCCGCTGCGGCTCCGCGTTGGCACGGTCCACCTTGTTGATCACGACGATCGTTCGCAGGCCGACCTCGAACGCCTTGCGGAGGACGAAGCGCGTCTGGGGCATCGGTCCCTCGGCGGCGTCGACCAGCAGCAGGGCGCCGTCGGCCATGTTGAGGACGCGCTCGACCTCTCCACCGAAGTCGGCATGACCGGGCGTGTCGATGATGTTGATCGTGATCCCGCCACGGCGGATCGATGTGTTCTTGGCCAGGATGGTGATGCCTTTCTCACGCTCGAGCGCGTTCGAGTCCAGGACCAGGGTGCCCACCTCCTGGAACTCCCGGAAGGTGTTGCTCTGCTTGAGCAGCGCGTCTACGAGCGTCGTCTTCCCGTGGTCGACGTGCGCGATGATCGCGAGGTTTCGAACGTCGTGGCGCAGCTTTCTCATCTTGCTTGGAGCTCTGCCGGACAGCATGGACACCAGTCGAGCTGCGGTGGCTGAGAGACTACAACCACCCGGGGGGCCGGGTTCTTTCAATCAGCCCCGGCGGCTTCCCGCGCCGGCGCTCCGGTCAGCCGAGCCCTGGCAGCGCGGCTCAGGGCAGGGCGGCGTACTGGAGGTCTCTGCTCTGCCCGACCGTGAACACGTCGACGCTGCCGGCCCCCGATTGAGAGACAGCGGCGGGGCCGGCCGTCCACTGGCCACCGAGGGAGGCCCAGCCGCTCCAGCTGCCGCCGTCGTAAGACTCTCGCCAGAGGCTGCCCTGGCTGCTTCGCGAGAAGAGGTCGAGGCGTCCGGCCGACCTCGAGGCCACCGCGGCACCGGAGGCGAAGCTGCCTCCCTGGGGCATCCAGCCGGTCCAGGCCGAACCGGTCCAGGATTGCCGCCAGAGCGCGTTGTCGGTGCCGCGAACGACGACGTCGATCCGGTTGGGTCCCCAGGACACGGCGGCGGGGCTCGAGGTCAGCACGCCGCCCAACTCCTCCCAGCCGCTCCAGGAGCGCCCGTCCCACCATCGGTGCCAGAGGGCGCTGTCCGGACCTTGCGCGAAGACGTCGAGCCGGTTGGCCGACCAGGAGGCGACTGCCGGTCCGCTCCTCAAAGAGGCGTTGGCCCGCTCCCAGCCGCTCCAGGAGCCCCCATCCCACCAGCGATGCCAGAGTGCGCTGTCCATACCGCGCACGAACACATCGAGGCGATTCGGACCCCAGGCCGTCACGCCAGCCTCCGAGCTGAGC
>JALYYF010000265.1 GCA_030946725.1 Candidatus Dormiibacterota bacterium | reverse complement strand
GTCGAAGTCCAGTGTCCAGGGGGTCGTCCATGGCCGCGAATGACAGGGTCGCCGTCGTAACCGGAGCGGGATCTGGCATTGGTCGAGCGACCGCGCTGGCGCTGGCGCTGGACGGCTACTCGGTGGTCGCTGCCGGACGCCGCCGCGAGCCGCTGGAAGCCACCGCCGGAGAGGCCAGACGCTTGGGTGGCCGCGCGCTCGCGGTGGTCACCGACGTCGGCGACCCGGCCTCGGTAAAGGCCTTGTTCGCCGCCACGCAGGAGGCGTTCGGCAGGCTAGACCTGCTCTTCAACAACGCGGGACAGGGCGCCCCGCCGGTACCGCTCGAAGACGTCACCTACGAGCAGTGGCGCGCGGTCGTGGACACCAACCTCACGGGCGCCTTCCTCTGCACCCAGGAGGCGGTCCGCTTGATGAAGAGCCAGCAGCCGCGAGGCGGCCGCATCATCAACAACGGCTCCATCTCCGCGCACTCACCCAGGCCCTTCTCGGCGCCCTACACGGCGACCAAGCACGCCATCACCGGCCTAACCAAGGCGACCGCTTTGGACGGCCGGCAGTACGACATCGCATGCGGGCAGATCGACATCGGCAACGCTGCCACCGAGATGACGGAGCCGATGGCGGCGGGCACCCTCCAGGCCAACGGCACGGTGGCGGCAGAACCCCGGATGGACGTCGAGCACGTGGCCCGCGCCGTGGTCCAGATGGCGGCCCTGCCTCTGGAAGCCAACGTCCAGTTCATGGTACTGATGGCGACCAGGATGCCCTTCATCGGTCGCGGGTAGCACGGCGGGGAGGGGACCACCGATCGCTCATTCGTAGAACAGGAGACCAGCCGATGTCCCCAACCGAGCTCCCGGGTGACCTTACGTCGCCCATCTGCCTCAGCCCACCGCCGATTCACGAGTATCTACCCGACTACCTGCCGGCCTATCTGTCGAACGGTCTGATCGGTGCGCGGATCGGGCAGATCCCCCTGACGGACGGGGTCTGCGTCGTGAACGGCCTGGTCGAGCGGGATCCCGTGGAGGATGGCGAGGGCTTCGCTCGCGCTCCCTATCCGTTCGCCGGAGACCTGCAGGTCGACGGCCACTGGCTCACCTCCCACCCGGGCCAGGCCCGCTTCCTGGAGCAGGCATACGACTTCGGCTGCGGCGAGCTCCACACCGCCTTCGAGTTCCATCCGGACGCGACCCGCCTCCGAGTACAGGTCACCAGCTTCTGCAGCCGTTCGCTGCCGGCGCTGGTGCTCCAGGAGGTCCGTCTGGAGGTGGACGATGAGTGCGAGCTGTCCGTCCGGGTCGGGCTGAACCACGTCGGGATCCCGGGTCGCTGGAAGGCGCGGCGGACGCACACTCCCGGCAGCGCGGAGCCGGTCGTCGACGGCCTGATGGAGTGGGAGACGGACGGCAGCATGTCCTCCTGTGGGGCCGCCTACGTGACCAGCCTCGAGGGCGCCGACGGGTTCGAGCGCCGGGTGGATGACATCGACCGCAGGGCGCCACTGCAGACCAGCTATCGCTTTCGCGCGCTGCCGGGCCGCCGCTACGTCGTGCGTCAGATCGCCGGCCTGCTGAGCAGCAACATGCACAGCGAGCCGGACCGGCAGGCGGCGCGCATGGCCTACGTCGGCGCCACTCGCGGCTTCGAGCGGCTGCGCGAGGAGAACCGCGCCGCCTGGCGTGAGATCTGGCGAGGACGGGTCAGGCTGGTCGGCGCCGATACTCGCTGGCAGCGAATCGCCGACGCCTCGTTCTACTACCTGCACGCCTCGACCCACGCATCCTCGGTCTTCAGCACGGCGATGTTCGGCCTGGCCTACTGGCCGAACTACCACTACTACCACGGGCACGTGATGTGGGATATCGAGGCCTTCACGCTCCCCGTCTGCCTGCTCACCGCCCCAGATGTGGCGAGAGCGATGCTCGGCTACAGGTTGGAAAGGCTGGGCGCCGCCCGCCGCAACGCGGCCATGAACGGGCGTGCGGGCCTGCAGTTCCCCTGGGCGGGCAGCCCTGTCCACGGAGAGGAGGTGATCCGGCTCAGCAAGCCACAGGTGATCTTCGAGCAGCACGTCAACATGGCGGTTGCACGCGCCTTCGCGCACTTCTGCCATGCGACCGGCGACGAAGCCTTCCTGCGCGACGATGCCTGGCGGGTGCTCAGCGGCGTGGCGCGCTGGATCGAGAGCCGGGTGGTCGAGACCGAGCGCGGATTCGAGATTCGGGAGGCGCTCGGGATCGCCGAGCAGCAGGGCCCGGTCGACAACGACGCCTACGTCAACATGGCGGCGGCCGTCGTCTTGCGGGAGGCGGC
>JALYYF010000264.1 GCA_030946725.1 Candidatus Dormiibacterota bacterium | reverse complement strand
CGCAACGCCTCGCTGGGCGGCAGCCGGGCGGCCCGGGCGGCGGGATAGAGGCCCGCCACTCCACCGACAAGCGCCGCAGTGAGGAGTCCGCCGGCGAGCGCCAGCGGCGGCACCAGCGCCCGCCACGACTGCGTCGACGCCCAGCCGGCCGTGATCAACCCGCCCAGGCCGGCCCCCGCCGCGCCGCCGATCGTGCCGAGCAGCACCGACTCCGAGAGGAACTGGAGGCCCACGTGCAGGCGCGTGGCTCCCAGCGCCCGGCGCAGCCCGATCTCTGACCGGCGCTCCAGTACCGAGACGAACATCACGTTGGCGATGCCGACGCCACCCACCAGGAGCGCCACCCCGCCCAGGCCCAGGAAGAGCTGCAGACCCCGGGCGCGAACCGCCAGCTGGGCGGCCAGCGCGTCGGACGGCCGGTTGACCTGCACCTGCTCGGGGTTGGCGGGGTCCACCGAGCGGGCCAGCACCTGCTCGATGACAGGGATGCGGTCGATCTCGGCTCGCAGGTAGACGTGGGTCGGATGGCCGTCCGCGGCAAGCAGCGTCGCCGCGGCCGGAAGGCCGATGAGCGCCGAGCGGTCGATCTCGGGCGCCAGCGGCAGCCGGTCCAGGATTCCGATCACGTGAAACCAGCGGCTGCCCATCCAGATCTGCACCGGCTGCTCCAGGGAATCGATGCCGAGCGCTAGTGCGACGCCGTAGCCCAGCACCGTGGCGGGGCGGTGGGCACTGACAGGGCCGAACCAGACGCCCCGCAGGAGCCTTCCCCCCAGCGTCTCCAGGAGGGCTGTGTCGCAGGCCCGCACACCGAGGCCGCCGGTCCTGAAGGCTGGGATCAGGTCGCTGCGGTAGACGTTGACGTCCACCAGTTGCTGAGTGGCGGTCACCCGCTGCACTCCAGGGATGACGCCGATGGTCGCGGCCGCGGCGAGCGGCAGCTCCGCCTCCCCGCCGCTGAAGGAACGGCCGTTCTGGACCGTCAGGAGGTTGGTCCCCAGGCGCTGGATCTGGTCCAGCAGATCCGCCTGGCTGGATTGCGTGATCCCGATCACGCCGACCATGGAGGCCACGCCGGCGGCGATCCCCAGGGCCGCCAGCAGCGCTCTCAGGCGGCGGGCGCGCAGGCCGAAGATGGCGACTCCACTCAAGTCTCGGGTCCGCAGGCGCGAGCGGTTCATGTGGCTCTGCGCACGTCGGCGACCACCTCGCCGTCGCGCAGCTCCACGCGCCGGGGGAGCGCCCTGGCCAGCTCCAGGTTGTGCGTCACGACGACGATGGTGGCGCCCTCGCGGTTGAGATCCAGCAGCAGATCAACCGTCTGCCGCCCGGCCACGCTGTCCAGGTTGCCGGTCGGCTCGTCCGCCAGGACTATGGCCGGGCGTCCGGCCAGCGCGCGCGCGATGGCCACTCGCTGGCGCTCCCCTCCCGAGAGCTGGGCGGGCAGGTGGTGGAGGCGGTGGGCCATGCCGACCCGCTCCAGGGCGGCCTCCGCGAGTCGGCGTCGCATTTCCGCGCTGATACCGCGGTACAGGACGCCGTGGGCCACGTTGTCGCGAGCCGAGAGTCCCTCCAGCAGGTGGAAGTGCTGAAAGACGAAACCCAGCTTCCACGCCCGCAGCCCCGAGAGGGCGCGGTCCGATAGGCGGGCGGTCCACTCGCCGGCCAGCCACACCGCTCCTTCGCTCGGCCTTTCCAGCGTTCCCATCACGTGCAGCAGCGTGGTCTTGCCGGAGCCCGAGGGACCGACCACCGCCACCAGCTCCCCCGCTTCGATGAGCAGGTCCACGCCACGCAGAGACTCGACGGGAGGAGTGCCCGGATAGCGCTTGCTGACGGCGTCCATGAAAAGGACCGCGCCAGGCGGGGACGCACCGGCAGGTGGCGGGCTCGCGGATGTCATGGCGTGGGCACCTGGACGCCGAGACCCGCCTGGAGCCCCTCGCCGCTGACCTCCACCAGCCCGTCGTCGCCGAAGATGCCGACCTCGACCCTGAGCAGATAGCCGGCGGCGCCGCGAAGCACCCGGACCGCGTAACCGCCGTCTCCTTGAGCCAGCAGCGCGGTGATCGGTACGGCAAGCACCTGGCGGTGCACCTGGTCGGTGATCGAGACCCGGACCGGCGCCTGGTCGTAGCGAGCGAGCGCCCCCTGGTCGGCCACCGCAATGCTCACGGGGACGGCCGGCCGGGCGGGCGGCCCCCCCTGGCTGCCCTGGTTACCCTGGCCACCGGGGGTGCTGGCGACGCTTCCGACATCTTTGACCGTGCCCACCGTCGTGCTGTGGTTGTCGGGCAGAGTGATGGAGACGGCGTCCCCGGGCCTGACCAGTTGCTCGTAGGCGGTGTCGAGCTGGACCGTCACCACCTTCTCCGTTGAGCTCACGTCTAGGATCGGCGACCCCGGCTGGACCGCGGAGCCAACGGATGTGTGGAGGGAGATCACGCGGACCGCGGCCGGCGTGAAGACGACGGCTCCCAGGTCGACCTCCCCGGTCTGCTCCACCCCCAACGAGGCCTGCCAGCGGCGAACCGCCGCGGCGTCAACTTCGGTGAAGTTGCCGTCCACCACCAGGCCTGTACCGGTCGCGAAGCCCAGCGCGACCAGGTTGTCCTCGAGCTGCCGTACGTCCGGCCCGCTCACGCCCGGGGCGAGGCGCCGCCAGGCCGGCCGCTCGCCGTAGAGCACCGGTACTGGGCGGCCGGAAACCTCGTACAGGCGCTGGCCGCGCTCGATCATGGAACCGGCCGGAGCCAGCCAGGTGTACGAACTTCCGTCCACCAGCGCCGTCTCCGCCACCTGGGCAAGCGCTCGCCGACCGCCGGAGAGCTGAGCGTGAGCGGCGGCCAGCGCGGCCTGGGACTGGTCCACGTGCTCGCGGCCGCCGGCCTCCGCGGCGGCCAGCTGCGCCCGCGCCGACGCGAGGGCGGCCTCGTCGCGCACCAGGGCCTGCTG
>JALYYF010000253.1 GCA_030946725.1 Candidatus Dormiibacterota bacterium | reverse complement strand
GGACATTTCACGGAGGGCCGGGATCGGCTGCGGAGCCTCCTCGAGGTGGTCACGGACAACAGCTCGACGCGCGTCAGAGCGCTGAACGGCGCAGCCAATCTCGCGATCGATCAAGGCGATCACGAAGAAGCGGAGAGGCTGCTCGAAGAGAGCCTCGCCTCGTGCCGGAGCATGAACTATGGAACAGGCGAGGGTATGGCGGCTCTCTACCTGGCCAGGAGCAGGGTCGCCAGCATGCGGGCAGCCGAGGCGGTCCCCTACCTGGAGCAGGCCATGGCGTCGCTGCGCCAGGCGCATGACGAGCCGGGCATGGCGCTCTGCCTGATGTTCTCGGGCCTGGCCGCCCAGTTCACCGAACAGCCACAGCTGGCATGTGATCGGTTCAACGAGTGCATCCGGATGGCAACGGAGCTTCGCATCGACTCACTGGCCGCACGGGCTTCCCAGCTCCTCGGCATCGTGCGTCTCGACATGGGTGAGCTGGCCCCGGCGCGAACCGCTCTCGAGCAGGGCCTTCCGGTCGCGCTCGAGCTGGGCGACCGCTTTGTCGTCCCGATCGGGCTGGGCGGGTTCGCCAGCCTGGCGGCAAGGACCGGCAAGCCGCGGCAGGCTGTGCGCCTGGCGGGCGCTGCCGCCGCTTACAGCGAGACCAACCACTTCTCAGTGCCAGCGGTGATGCAGGCTCTCCTCGACCGCGCGCTGGCACCGGTGCGCAAGACGCTGGGAGTGGGAGCCGCGAACCTGTTCGCCGAGGGGAGGCGGATGAAGGTGGAGGAGGCAGTGGCCAGCGCTCTCGCCAACGAGCCCGAGGAAGCGTGGAGGCCCGGTCCGCGCCGGACGCTGACTCGCCGCGAGGTGGAGGTCGCGGCACTGGTGGCGGGCGGCTTGACAAACCGCGAGATCGCCGGCCGGCTCCACCTTTCGGTCCGCACGGTGGACGTCCACGTCGACCACATCCTTACCAAGCTCGCGTTCCACACCCGGACACAGCTGGCTGCCTGGGCTTACGAGCAGGACCTGCTGCCAAGAAATACGTAGGCCCTACGTACTTCTTCAGATGGCTGGGGGCCGCCGCCAGACGGACCCTGCGCGGCATGAAAAGCGCGAACGGTTCAAAGGCGTCGGCTCGTTTGGATTGCCAGGTGCTCGTCGTCGGAGCCGGCCCAACCGGGCTCGTGCTGGCGGCGGAGCTGGTGGCGCGCGGCATCGCTACCCGTATCGTCGACAAGAACGACGGCCTGGCGCTCGAGACCAGAGCCGGTGGAATCCACGCTCGCACCCTGGAGGTCTTCGACCTCATGGGTCTCTCAGAGCAATTCCTGGAACGTGGACAGATCGTCCGCCGCTTCCAGTTTTACAGCGACGGAAAGGCACTGGTCGAGCTTGACCTGTCGCGCAACGGCTCTCGCTTCGGGTTCCTGCTGGACATCCCTCAGCACGAGACCGAGGGCCTCCTGCGAGCCCGCATAGCCGATCTCGGCGGCAGGGTCGAGCAAAGCGTCGAGCTGCTCAGCTTTCACCAAGAGGACGCCGGCGTCGCGGCCGACGTCCGGGACGGGGATGGCCGGGTGAGTGCGATCACCGCCGATTTCCTGGTCGGCTGCGACGGCGCTCACAGCCGGGTCCGCCACGAGCTGGGCCTCCCATTCCACGGACATCCGTACGCACAGGACTGGCTGCTCGCGGACGTCCGGCTCAGTTGGGGTCGTCGCGAAGACGAGGTGCACGCCTTCTTCCGCTCGGACGGACAGGCCCTGATCTGCTTTCCCATGCGCGACCACGTGTGGCGGCTGGTCCTGCCCTATGCCGGCGACCGTGAGCGGCGGCCCCCCACTATGGAGGAGATCCAGCGGCTCGTCGACCGGCGGGCGCCCGAGCGCGTGATCGTCTCCGACCCAACCTGGCTCGCCACCTTCAGGTGCCACCGCCGTTCGACCGATGGGTACCGTCGCGGGCGTGTCCTCCTCGCCGGAGACGCCGTTCACATCCACACGCCGGCCGGCGGGCAGGGCATGAACACAGGGATCATGGACGCTCACAACCTGGCCTGGAAGCTGGCGCTGGTGGCCTCCGGCCAGGCCCCGGAGTCGCTGCTGGACACCTACGGCGAAGAGCGGGGGCCGGTGGCGGCACAGGTCCTCGCCCTCACCCACGCGCTGGTCCGGTTCGGGACCGTGAGCGACCCGCTGAAGCGCGCCTTGAGGGATACCATCCTCCCCGCGGCTTCGCGCTTCCCCCCCATCCAGCGGCGTGCGGCGCGGCGTATGAGCCAGGTCAACGTCGCCTATCCAACGAGCCGGCTCACGCGGCCCGATGCGATCCGGCGCGGACCGCGACCGGGAGACCGGGCCCCCGACACTCCGATCACCGGCTGCGCTGGGAGAACCAGGCTCTACGAGGTGCTGCGCAACGGTCGTCATGCGCTTCTCGTCTCGGGACCCGACCTTGCTGGGACGTTGGAGTCTCCCGCCTTGTGGCCTTATCGCGACGTCCTGACGGTCGTCGGGGGTGACTTCGACAATCGTCGCCTCACACGCCGGGGCAAGGCGGCCTTCGTTCAACTGATCCGACCGGACGGTTACATCGCGGCGCGCGGCAGGGTTGATGACATGGCCGCGGTGCTGGGCTATCTACGACACCTCTTCGTGGCCGCCGCAGGTCGGCTCCAATGAACGGATCGCTTGCCTCGTTTCTCACGAATCCGGGAGGTCCACCCGGGAAGAAAAGGCGGCAGTGGGACCCCGAACTGACCGAACGTGAAGTCATGGCGACTGAGCTGCCGCTCCCAGTACCGATACGAATCGATCTGATAGACGAAAACTGCCCTCTGCTCACCGCCGTGGCCGGCCAGATCGCCCTGGCCGTCGCCGTCGATGTTCAGCCGCCGTACCAAACGGCGGCCCGTCACCGCGGCCTGATTCGCCAAGTAGCCTGGCTGGCGTGGTCCAACAATCACCGGACATCAGACTGTTCCGCTGCCCACCAGGCGCTCGACCTCGTTTCACATCACAGCTAACTTCGGTCATGGGGCTATGAGAGGCTGTGCTTGGGTGGCAGGGGAACCTTCATGTTCTACACGCGGAATCAACCAGATCGACGTGCACCAGCAACAACTACGGCACCATGGGCTACTACGACAGCGCCGGCAATCCACAAGAGCTCTCGTTTTTTCCGGGATGGAACGGAGGCTGGGGGTACATAAATGTCGTCTGGGTCCGAATCTGTGGCTGGCGCGGCAACAATACCTGCTAGCCGCCGGCAAGCACGCAATCGCACGTTGAGGAAAAGCGCAATGAGACTTCGAAGGCTGGCTCTCGCCATTGCGGCAGCCACCAGCCTGCTTACGATCGCCCTCGGCACTCGCCGGCCACTTTCGCAGCCGGGCTGCCCGTTGACAAGATGGCTGCCGTCGCCAGTGCCTATCAGAACGCAACGTGGCTCAAGCCTTGGCCAACAATCCCTCGGGCGTCCGTATCGCTCCCAACCCCCCGCGTGGGGCGTCTCCGGTTACCTTGGGCTACCTGTGGATCGGTTGGTCAACGGTGGACCCGGCATTTCGATGTCGCTCATCGAGCGTGGCCGAAGTACATCAGCTCCCAGATCGCGTCGTCACTGAACTCTTCGACACGGTCCCCATGCCGGTACCGCTCGACGCGGACCTGACCGGTGAAGCGAAGGTAGGCGCCGTCGAACCGGGCCAGCTTGGCAAGCGCCCGCTTCGGGCCGTGGATGCCCTCGATCATCCGGCTTCGCGACAGGTCCTTCTCCCGGATGAACGTGACCACGTATTGGTCATCCGCCGCTTCGTACGTGTAGCGCGTGACGTTCGCGACCGGCTTGCCGGTGAGGTCGTCGGTGTAGACGTCTTCGGCGTCGAATCGAACGGCGCGGGAGTCGTCGGCCACGACCTCGCCGTCCCTGGCAAGCATGAAGATGGATAGCTCCTGGTAGCCGTACTTCTCGTTGGCGGTGATCCGGGATGCGATCACCGAGTACGGGCCGGCCTTGCCCCGCGCCCAGTACCAGTCGTGGACGATCGTGGGCAGTCCGACGTTGCCCCAGTTGTGATCGTGGTAGCCGATGCCGCCCGCCGTGTGGACGACCCCGTCGACGCTGTAGTGCCCGGTCACCTTCCCTTGAGGCACTGACGGCAACCAGGCGAACTCATGGTCGCGGGCCGCGCCGAAGAGCATGTAGCCGGTCTCGGGGCGCCACGGTCCGACGTCGCCGACCAGGGTGACGTCGACGGCGATCTCCTCGAGCGTGGCGGTGATGCGGTAGGTGTGCAGATCGCCGGTGAACCGGTTGCCCGCGATGCGCACGTCGGCGTGATCCGTGGCGGCGGACCACGAGTCGGGAGGAAAGGTGACGAGCTTCTCGAAGGTGCGGCCGTCCGGCAGATCGAGGTTTAGCCGGATCAGCGGCTCCAGGGGCTTCTGCGGGGCGGCCAGGTCCTTGTTCATGAACACCACGACGAGCTTCGCCCCGTCGTCGAGGTGCGCGTCGAAGTACCACCATTCGTACGTGCCGCGGCGATTGTCGGTGCGGGCGCCGTCCTCCGACGGCTCCACCGACCCGCGGCGAATCCCGAGCCGCCGGTAGTCCGCCTCATTCGCCGCCATGACCGCCATCGGCGTCGCCGGCCCTGCCATATTCCCTCCAAGAACTTGACGGGTGTCAGAATACTGTGTGGACCGCTATCTTCGCCCCGTCCTCGCCGACGTCGCGCCCCGCATCGAGCGCCTCACCGCGTCGGGACAGCTCCACGACGTCCCCCTCGATGCCGTCGTCTTCTCAATCGTCGCGACCGCGCAGGCTGCCAGCCAGCA
>JALYYF010000237.1 GCA_030946725.1 Candidatus Dormiibacterota bacterium | reverse complement strand
ACGGCGACTGCGTCTCCGTGCCGTGCGACGTCGGCCGGCCCGAGGGCGTGGAGACGCTCGCGCGAGCTGTGGAGGAGCGTGAGGACCGGCTGGAGATCCTGGTCAACAACGCCGGGACGGCATGGGGAGCTCCGCTCGAGACCCACCCCATCGAGCAGATCGACCGTGTCCTCCAGGTCAACGTCCGGGCCGTCTTCCACCTGACCCAGAGGCTGCTGCCGCTGCTGCGCGCCGCCGCGTCCCAGGAGGATCCCGCCCGAGTCGTGAACATCGGCTCCGTCGACGGGCTGGCCATCTCGATGACGCCCAACTACGGCTACTCAGCGAGCAAGGCGGCCGTCCACATGCTGACGCGGCACCTGGCCCACGCCCTGGTCGACGACCACGTCAACGTCAACGCGATCGCCCCGGGTCTCTTCCCGAGCCGCATGACGCGCTGGGCCTTCGACAGTGGCGAGGTCTCGGGAGTGCTCGGCGCGATACCGATGCACCGCGCCGGGACGGCCGAGGACGTCGGCGGCACCGCCATCTACCTCTGTTCCCGCGCCGGCGCCTACCTGACCGGTGTGATCATCCCGGTCGCCGGTGGGCTGACGACCATCGACGCCAACCACGCCGTGCCGGTCTGACTCGTGAGTGCCCCGGTCGTCCTGCCGGCCCGGTCGGCGCTCCCGGTTCACCCGCTGGAACCGACGCCGATATATCTTTCAACTGCAGACAGATGGCCCAAGCTGAACGTCGCCAGTCGTGGTGGTGGCTGGACCAGGGTTCCCCGCTGCGCCGCCGGGGCCGCTGGTTCCCGGCACCCCCGATGTGGCACGAGGGCCGCGCGAGGGCGGAGCAGCGCGCGCTGCTGCGCGATCCCGTGTTCGCTGGGATCGGCGTCCCGGACGGCGATGGCAGGCCTGTCCTCGTCATCCCGGGGTTCCTGGCCGGGGACGCGAGCACACGGGGCCTCCGCGATTGGCTGAGCCGGGTCGGCTACGGGCCGGAGCGGAGCGGTATCTCCCTCAACGTTCAGCGCTCGGACGCGCTCGTGGCCGCGCTGGCCGTGCGAGCCCGTGCCCTCCAGGCCCGCAGTGGGCGGGCGGTGACCCTGGTCGGCCACAGCCGGGGCGGACTCCTGGCTAAGGTGCTCGCCGACCGCAATCCGGAGCTTTTCGACCGGGTGATCGCCCTCGGCTCGCCTTTGGCCGACCCCTATGACGTTCACCCGCTGACGCTCGCGGCCGCCCAGGTCGTCTACGTCCTCAACGCCGGGGACCGGAGGTGGGGCAGGCTGACCGAGCGCCGGTTCCTGGCCGAGCTGGCCGCGCCGACCCGTGTCCCGGTCACCTCGATCTATTCACGCAGCGACGGTGTCGTCAACTGGCGGACCTGCCTGCGTCCGGACATCGAAGGAATCGAGGTGGACGGCAGCCACGCCGGCCTGGTGCTCAACGTCGAGGTCTACAGACAGCTGGCCCGGCTCCTTGCGTCCGAGGTGTCCTCCTAGGGAGGGTTGGAAGGGATGTCCTTCCCACCACCCCGGTCTGCGGCCGGCGTCCGGTCGGGGCCCCCCACCAACCTCCCCCGCGGCGCGGGGGGAGGGCATCTATATGTCCTAGTCGGGGGGCTTCTGGACCCGGCGGCGCGGCGCGCGGCGGCGGGTTGGTGCCCTGCCGGATGACCTGCGGTCGCGCCTCTCGGCGAGCTGGCGAAGCTCCGAGATGCCCTCCTCGATCCCCCTTCCCAGGACCTCGAGGTCCGGCATGGTGTCGTAGTCACCGGTCAGCCCGAACGTGAGCCCGCCGGCGTAGGAGAAGATCGCGATGCCGACCCGGATCCGGCCGCCGATGGGCACGTACGGGTAGCACTCGAGCATCCGGCGGCCGTTCGCGTAGAGCGGCTGCTGCGGGCCAGGCACGTTGGTGGTCACCGTCTGTACGAGCCGCTGCGGGAGCCGCGCGCCCAGCCTGGCACCCAGGGAGAGCCACATGGAGGGAGTGAAGCCGGAGAGCCGGACCAGGGCGTCACCGGCCACGGCCTGCCTCGACTCCTTCAGCCCGTCCATCTGGCGGCGGATGTCCTCCAGCCGCTGAAGGGGGTCCTGGACGCCGACCGGCAGCTCCGGGAAGACGCCGGAGACCCGGTTGTTGAGCGTGCCCCGCTCGGAAGGCGCGCGCACGGAGACCGGGACCAGCGTGCGCACCACGCGTCCCTCCACCGGTTCTCCGCGCGCCAGCAGCAGCTCTCGAAAGCCCCTGGTGATCACGCTCAGCACCACGTCGTTCACGCTGCCGCCGAGGCTGCCCTTGATCTGACGTATCTCGTCCAGCGAGGACTTGACCCAGCTCCAGCGGCGATGCGGGCCGATCGGTCCATTGAGAGAGCTCGGCGTGCGCGGACGCGGCAGAGCCGGCCGCTGGGCCGCAGCGCGGGCTAGCGCCAGCGCCCACTCGATGCTGGGCAGGGGCGCCCGGGCGGCCATCGGGAGACTCCGCAGATGGGTCAGCGGCGCCGTCATGCCGTCTGCCAGCGCATCGGCCGTCAACTGGACGAGGGTGGGCTCCGGCCGAGGGCTCCAGGGCACCGGCGCAGGAAGCCGAGCCTGCGGGGTCGTCTCGAACATGATGCTCATCAGGTCGGTGCTGGCGATGCCGTCGACCATGCAGTGGTGCACCTTCTGCACCATCGCCCAGCGCCCGTCCGGCAGCCCCTGCACCAGCCAGAGCTCCCACAGCGGCTTGGTCCTGTCGAGGAGCTGAGCGAAGACGCGGCCCGCCAGGTTCCGCAGCTCCTCGTCGCCGCCGGGCGGTGGCACGGCGGTGTGGCGGACGTGGTAGAGCACCTGGAAGTGGCGGTCGTCGACCCACACCGGCCGGCCCATCTCCAGCGGTGGGAAGCGAACCTTCTGCCGGTAACGGGGAACGAGGTGCAGCTTGCGGACCACCATGCGCACCAGGTCGCCATAGCTGGGGGGCGGCCCCTCGAACAGGGCCACCGACCCGACGTGCATCGGGTTGTTGGCGTCCTCGATGTACAGGAAAGAGGCGTCCTGAGGACTCATCCGGTCCACGGCTGCCACCACCGTACCGGCAAGACAGCTGGCGGCGTGGCCACCCCACCCCGACCGGGCTGGTTGCACTCCACACGCGGCGGGTCCAGCGGCCTCCGGTATGGTCGGAGAGACGGCCTCACCGACTGTGATCTGGGGCCGGATTTCACGACGCGAATCCAGCACCAGGAGGTACGGATATGCCCGGCGCACAGGCGGAGGCCAAGGTCACCCAATACTTGAACGAGGCGCAGGCCATGGAGCAGGCGCTGATCCAGACGCTGCAGGCGCACATCGCGATGACCCCGCGGGGAAGCTACCGAGACGCTCTGGAAGGCCACCTGGAGGAGACTCGAGAGCACTCGCGGCTGCTCGCGGAGAGGCTGCGCGAGCTCAGCCCCGACCGCGGACTGCTGGAACTGGGGATCTGGGTCGCCGAGTTCGGCGTGGGGGTCGCTCAGAGCGTGACGGGGCGACTGGTCGCGGCCGGGAAGGCGCCGCTCGACATGCTGCGCGGCTCGGGCGGCGAGGAGAAGCTGCTCAAGAACGCCAAGGACGAGTGCGCCAGCGAGGCGCTGGAGATCGCGACCTACGAGGCACTGGAGCGCCTCGCAGGCGAGCTGGGCGACGGCAAGACCGCCCAGCTGGCCGAGCGCATTCGCCGCGACGAGGAACGGATGCTGGCCCGGCTTCGTGAGGAGATCAAGGGGCTGGCCGCCCAGGTCGTCCAGGCGGACGTCGAGGGCCGGCCCGCCTACCGGCTGGATCGGACGGGCGCGGCCGACGCGGCCCGCGCAACCACGAGGAGAGCTGTTCGCGGCACCCGCCGAGCAGCCAGGGCCGCGGCCGGCGGCGCGGAGGCGGCGAGCGGAGCCGCGGCTCGGGG
>JALYYF010000215.1 GCA_030946725.1 Candidatus Dormiibacterota bacterium | reverse complement strand
GACCTACGACGTACTGATCGTGGGCGGAGGTTTGGCAGGAATCCGCGCCGCGATCGCGGCTGTCTCGACCGATCCTCGCCTGCGGGTCGCCATGGCCTCGAAGGTCTATCCGATGCGCAGCCACACCGTCTCTGCCGAGGGAGGCTGCGCGGCCGTGCTCCGGGAGCCCGACAGCTTCGAGGGCCATGCCTTCGACACCATCAAGGGCAGTGACTACCTTGCGGATCAGGACGTGGTCGAGATCTTCGTCCGCGAGGCTCCGCTCGAGGTCGTCCAGCTGGAGCACTGGGGCTGTCCCTGGAGCCGGGAGCCGGACGGGCGCATCGCCGTGCGGCCCTTCGGGGGCATGACCACCTGGCGAACCTGCTTCGCCGCCGACAAGAGCGGATTCCACATGCTCCACACCGCCTTCCAGACCTCCCTCCAGTACGAGCAGATCCATCGCTACGACGAGTTTTTCGTGACCTCCCTGATCGTCGAGGACGGCCGCTGCGAGGGAGTGATCGGCTTCGACATCCGCTCGGGCGAGGTGCAGTCGCTGGCCGCGCCGGCCGTGATCCTCGCCACCGGCGGGAACGGGCGGATCTTCGCCTTCACCACCAACGGCAACGTCTGCACCGGCGACGGCATGGCCCTCGCCTACCGGGCCGGACTGGGCCTGAAGGACATGGAGTTCGTCCAGTTCCACCCCACGGGCATGCCGAGCACCGGCATCCTGATCACCGAGGCGGTGCGTGGCGAGGGCGGCTACCTGCTGAACTCCGACGGCGATCGCTTCCTCGACCGCTACGTGCCCAACAAGATGGAGCTGGGCCCCCGCGACATCATCTCGCGCGCGATGGTGACCGAGTTCGAGGCGGGGCGTGGGTATCACGGCTCCTACGGCGACTACATGAACCTCGACGTCCGCCACCTGGGCGAGCAGATGATCGACCAGAAGCTGCCCTTCATGCGCGAGCTCGGCCGCGAGTACATGGGCATCGACATCGTGAAGGACCCGATTCCGGTGCGACCCGTCGAGCACTACATGATGGGTGGGATCGACGCAGACGTGAGCGGAGCCACGCCAATGCCCGGCCTCTACGCGGCCGGGGAGTGCGCCAACGTCGGTCTCAACGGCGCCAACCGGCTGGGCTCGAACTCGCTGCCGGAATGCCTGGTCTTCGGGGCCGCGGCGGGTCGCGCCGCCGCCCGGTACTCCAGGGAGGCCAAGAGCCCCACCGCGAACCCGATCACGGCGCTGGTCAGCGACGAACGCAGGCGGCTGGACCAGACCTACCTCGGAAGGGTGGGAGGAGACCAGCGGATCGGCGAGATTCGCGAGGACCTGCAGAGCAGCATGGACCGCGGCGCGGGCGTATTTCGGACCGGCGAGGGACTCCAGGAACTGGCCACGGAGCTCCACACGCTTCGCCACCGCTTCTCCAGAGCGAGGCTGGACGACAGCAGCCGCACCTTCAACACCGAGCTCGTCAGCGCGCTCGAACTCGAGTACATGCTCGACGGGGCCGAGACGATCGTGTACTCGGCGCTGGCCCGGGAGGAGTCCCGCGGCTCCCACGCCCGGCGGGACTTCCCCGAGAGGAACGACGAGCGCTACCTGGCGCACACCGTGGCCTACCGCCGGCATGACGACTCGCCCCGGCTCGAATACCGCCCGGTGAGGATCACGGACTGGGAGCCAAAGGCAAGAACGTACTAGTGGACGTGGTTTAGGAGGACCTGTTTGGCAGCCAAGACGATCACGCTCTCGGTCACGCGCTTCGATCCGGATCGCGACCGTGAGCCCCGGCAGCAGTCGTACGAGATCCCCTTCGAGGACGACATGGTCGTGCTCGACGGGCTGAACTGGATCAAGACGCACCTCGACGGCAGCGTCAGCTATCGCTGGTCCTGCCGCATGGGCATCTGCGGCAGCTGCGGGATGAACGTGAACGGGACGCCCAAGCTCGGCTGCTCCGCCTTCCTTCGCGACTACCTGCCCGGGCCGGTGGTGGTCGAGCCGCTTCCCAACTTCCCCGTCGTACGCGACCTGGTGATCGACATGAGCAGCTTCATGGAGAAGCTGGAGGCCGTCAAACCCTGGATCGTCCGGGAGCAGGACGCGCTCGGGCTCGGCGAGTTCCGCCAGACGCCGGCCCAGATCGATCAGTACCGGCAGTTCAGCATGTGCATCAACTGCATGCTCTGCTACTCGGCCTGCCCGGTCATCGCCATCGAGCCCGAGTTCATCGGCCCGGCGGCGATCGCGCTGGCCCGGCGATACGAGCTGGACTCCCGCGATCAGGCCGGCGACGAAAGGCTGAAGACGATCACGGCTTCCGACGGGATCTGGGACTGCAGCTTCGTCGGCGAGTGCTCGGCCGTCTGCCCCAAGGGTGTCGACCCGGCCAAAGCGATCCAGCAGACGAAGTTCGACAGCACGCTCGGCGTCCTCCTGCCCTGGGGCGGCAAGTGAGCGCACC
>JALYYF010000136.1 GCA_030946725.1 Candidatus Dormiibacterota bacterium | reverse complement strand
AAGGCGCTGTAAGCTCCCGTCGATTTGCGCTCGCCGACGAGCCCATCGCCGAGCGCAGCGACCAAGCCATCGCTCAGGGCGGCCGCCACGTTCTCCAAGTCCCGGTACACCGACTCAGCCCGGCTTCAGAACGCGCTTCAGAGAGTTGGTATGGAGGGCGGCCCGCCGGACACCACCTCGTCAGCGCGGCGTCGGATGGCGTCATTCATCTCAGGGTGCGTCAACACGTAAAAGCGCGAGCTGCGGACTGCGTCCACAGCTTGATCGGCCACTTGACCTGGATCCATTCCGCGCTCCACTCTCTGCCGCACCATGTCCAGGATCGGCTGCGCCGCGGGGTGGGGCTCGAGCTGAGGCTCCGCTTCGGCAGGCCGGTTCCGATCTGAGTCCGCGATCCGCGTTCGCACCCATCCCGGGCAGAGCACTGACACGCCGACGCGTGCGCCCCGCATCTGGAGCTCGACGTAGAGGCTTTCGGACAGCGCCACCACCCCGTGCTTAGAGACGCCGTACGCGCCCAACGTCCCGGTGGTGACACCGGCCAACGAGGCGGTGTTGATCACGTACGCCGCGTCTTGCTCCAGCAGCACGGGGACGAAAGACCGGATGCCGTTGATCACGCCCCACAGGTTGACGCCCAGCACCCACTCCCAGTCGTCGTACGGAAGCTCCCAGACCGGATGGGGAGAGCCACCCACGCCGGCGTTGTTGCAGAGCAGGTGAACTGCGCCAAAGGCGTCCAGGGCCTTGTCGCGCAGAGCGTCAACTTGCTCACCCTTTGAGACATCTGTCGCTACGCGTAGGATTGTGGCTCCGCGCCTGGTCAGGTCCTCTGCCGCTTCGACCAGCGCCGTCGCCTCCACATCGGCCATGACCACCCGCATGCCTTCTGTCGCGAAGCGCCTGCTGAGGGCAAACCCAATCCCGCTGGCCGCACCCGTCACCACCGCCACGCGACCCGGCGCCACCACGTCGTGTGCTTGCTGCATCATCGTGTCGCTGTCGACATGGTAGGTCGCCGGGCACCCGGTTCGAGTTCTTCGGATGCCAGGTAAGAGCGACCGCGCGCCGCCTTTCGGTACGAATTCCGGTTGCCAGGCACAAAGACCACTCCGGCTTCCCTGTGGGCTTCCACCGCAGACCGGGCCGCGGAATCGCCGTAGTGTCGTGGAGCATGGTGATTAGCACTCAGTCGCTCCGGAAGGCCAGCGTCTTGACGGCTAAGCGCAAAGACGCGGGCTCACCCGGTCCACATGACCCTTCAGCGAGGCGAGCCTGGGAGTTGCGGCGTCGCGACTTGAGGCAGGCGGCGCGTGACCAGGCCCGCGTTCCGGGACTCTATCTGGGCTAGCGCCTCCCATCGGACGCGGAGACCGGCCTGTGACCGCGGCGCTGACGAAGGTGACGGAGGAGGCTCCGACCCCCTCGGGCGCAGTGACCGCGCTTAGCGCCACCAGGGGACCCGGGCGGCCTTCGCCAGTTCGCTGACGGGCTGCTCCAGGTCCGCGGTCAGCGCCGCCAGCTGCTCCGTCCACTCGACCGCCACGACGATTGCGATCGCCGAGCGAGTGCTGTCCGGCTGTTTGCGCCACCGCCGCAGGCAGCCGAGGGCCGCCTCCCGCAGCGACCCGTTCGGTCCTATGCCGGCGGTGTCGCCGTCGACACGAGCGCGGTCCAGCCGGTCTCCCAGCCGCTTCAGCGCCTCCAGTGTGCGGTCGACCTGGCCCTCCAGCGCCTCCACTCCCTGGGAGCAGCCCTTGCCCTGATAGCCCATGTCCGCGAATCGATTCAGGTTGTCCCCGACCATCAGAGCGTGGCTTCCAGACGCCAGGAGCGATCCGGCGACCTCGGGAGCGATTCGTTTGGCTGCCCGCTCGTTGAGAAACTGCTCGAGTGCTTCGCGGGCCCGGTCGCGCGCCAGCACTGCGAGCATTCGCGCCCGCATGCTGTCCTGGAGCGAGGCGCCATCCAGCACCCGAGCGTACGAGGTGCCGACGAAGATCGCCACCGAGCGGTAGAAGCCCGCGATCGAGTGCGACAGCTCGCGCCTGGCCCCTCGCGGCCAGAGCAGCAGCCCGATGATCACGCTGATGCCGGCCCCGATGGCCACGTCCTCGATCCGAGCCAGCCCCAGCCGCCATCCGACCGGGGTTATCAGGTTGAACAGGATGAGCACGTTGATCGTGAACGCGGCCTGTCCGACCAGGAAACCGACCGTCGTCGAAGCGTAGGCGGCCAGGAAGGCGACGAAGGGGAGCGCGATCCACAGCAAGACCCTGTTGTTGCCGGCGACAGCGGTGAATGCGGCTCCGATCGCAAAGCCGAGCAGCGTGCCCAGGAGCGCTTCAAGGGTGGTCCGCCCGGTCGCCAGTGCGTTGGTGCGCAGCACCGAAGCGGTGCCCAG
Organism: Candidatus Dormiibacterota bacterium; assembly: GCA_030946725.1. Taxonomy (GTDB): domain Bacteria; phylum Chloroflexota; class Dormibacteria; order Dormibacterales; family Dormibacteraceae; genus Nephthysia. The sequence goes on along the minus strand of JALYYF010000136.1, from coordinate 2,673 downwards.
AACCACCCAGAAGGCATGGTCCACCTGCAGGAGGCGGGCCAGCAGGACCGCCAGCGCCAGCCCCGTCGCCGACCGGAGAGCGTTGTGGAGGACCGCGGAGTCGGGAGAGAGGTGCGTCCGCAGCGTCCGGGCGACACGTATAAAGACGCGACTCGGCCCCTCCAGAGGGGTGCCGGCAGGGAGCTGCAGCTCGGCGTCCGGCGTCCTCCCGGCCGCCACCGTGGCGTTGGTGCCCAGCGCCAGGGCCATGTAGGAGATGACCCTTAGCGCGTGATCGGCGTCGAGCTCCTCGAGCACGTCCTCCGGCCGCTCGCCCCGGCTCAGTGACTCGCCCGTCCAGCGGTCCAGCGCCACCCGGTGGGCTGACCTGGCCTCCTCGAGGGAGAGGAGGTCCGGCGGATCACCGCCCTTCATGACCGCGGCGCTCGCGAGCAGGGTTCGCACCACCTCGACGGCCAGCCGGTCACCCTCGGCCCTGTAGGTGCGACGCGCGGAGATCTGGCGCCCGAACGGCCCATCCAGGAACTCGAGCGTTCTCTCCAGCTCGGTGAGCATCTCGACGAAGGCTCTGTCGCGGCGGGTCGGGCCTGCCGGTCGCTTGGCCGTACGGGAGTAGTCCTCGCGCAGCCCGCGCACGGCCTGGGCCGCGCGCTCCTTCGCCTCCTGGACGCCGTCGCCGCCGCTCCGACGCTCGGCTTCCAGCAGGGCGGCCAGCGCCCGCAGGGCGTCGGTCGCGCTCCCCTGGAGCTTCACCTGCTCGAACCGGGGCCAGAGGAAGACGCCGGCCAGCGTCGATACGGTGCCGGCGATGATCCAGCCCAGCAGTCGAGATCCGATGGCGGCCGGCGGCGCGGGGATCGACACCGTCAGAACGAACAGGAGCTGCAGGGCTGGCTGTGCGGCCGCGGCGTAGCTCCCGAACACTCCGAGGAACTGGACGAAGAAGGCGACCACGAACATGGCAACCGCCGCGGCCCAGGGCACCGGCGAGACCAGCGTGCCGATCACCACCAGCACGGCCCCGACCAGAACCGTGACGGAGTAAGCGACCGCGCGCGGCGCCCGCACGCCCCCGAAGTCGGCCATCACCATCAACGCGAAGCTCCCGAGGGCGACGAAGGTGGTGATCTGGGCGTCCCGGAGAAAGAAGATGGTGAAGGCGAAGGCCGGTGTCATGATCAACGCCACACGGAGCGCGCGCCTCAGGCTGGCCAGGCCTGGATCGTCGGGGGGCCATCGTGCAGTCACGTGGGCAACGGAGGCCTTGCTCTGCACCACGGGAGAGTAACTCCCGAAGCAGCCTCTGTTGACTGCGAACTGGAAAGGCTGAAGCCCAATCTCGGGTCAGGCCGCGCCGGGCCGACCTGCTAGTTCAGGCGCGCTCGTCAGCCTGGGGGAGTACGAGCACGAAGGTCGTCCCCTGGCCGGGCTGAGATGCGACGCGAAGGTCGCCATTGTGAGCTCGAGCGATCTCGCGAACGAGATGCAACCCCAGACCTGTCCCGGGGATCATGGCGGAACCGGGCTGAGGAACTCTTTCGAAGCGCTGGAAAAGCCGCTGGAGGTGCGTCTGTGGTATGCCGATACCCTGGTCCGTCACAGTGATCGAGGCCTGGCCGCCTTTCTCGCAGATCGTGCACCGCACCTCTCCGCCGTCTGGCGAGTACTTCACGGCGTTGTCGAGCAGGTTTCTGACCGCCGTCCGGACACGCGCCCGATCTCCCTTGACCAGGACGGGGGAGGGGGGGAGGTTCACGACCAGGTGGTGGCGCTGGGCGGTGAGAGGCACCACACGCTGAACCGCTTCGCGCACCGGTTCCCGCAGGTCGAGAGTTTCCACGTTCAGGAGCCGGCGGCCTTCCTGCATGCGCGCGATCTCCACCATCTCTCCGAGGATGACGTCCACGTCACGAAGGCTGTCCTCCATGTGTGAGAGGGCCTCACGGAAAGCATCGGGCATGACACCCAACTCGCCAGACCGGGCCAGATCCACGTACCCTCTGGCCACGCCGATGGGAGTCCGCAATTCATGAGAGGCCAGCCGGAGGTAGGTCGACTTGATCTCCTCGAGCTCGACAATCCGCTGGTTCTGGCGGCGCAGCCGGCGCACGACGGCATTCTGTTGGAGGAGTCGCCAGAGGAAGGTGATGGCCAGAACGCAGAGCGCCAGCGCCCCGGTGTCGGGGCTCAGGACCGCCCGCTTCAGGGACGGTGCGGTCAGGGCGCTTCGGGGGGTCTTTCGGTTGAGTGTGAGCATGACGATGGCTATCACATTACCTGATATTGTTCATGTTTGTTATGTCGAGTGAGGTGATCCTTGGATAGCGAGCGCCTCCGAGACGAGAGGGCAGGTGAGGAGGCAGCCGATCCGCAAAGGTTGCTTCCGGGTGAGGACCCCGCTTCCCCCTATCCGGACGATGCGCAGAAGTGGGTCGAGGTCTACGACGAACTGCTCCGCTTCAAGAATCGCCTGCTGGACGTGGCCGAGGAGACGCTGAGCGACATGCACGACGAACCGGCACGCAGGGAGGTGGTCGAGACCGACCGGATCGTGCTGCGCGCCGAGGTCGACAGGTTCCACAAGCGGCTCTCCTACTGGCAGCATCGGCTGGCCGAGCTTCAGGGCGGACGTGGATAAAGACGAGGAGGCCGGGAAGCGGCACGCTTCCCGGC
>JALYYF010000127.1 GCA_030946725.1 Candidatus Dormiibacterota bacterium | reverse complement strand
CTCGCCCGCGCTCTCCTCGAATGGACTGAATGGCCGCAGGTTCGGCTGGTCTCAGTTCTCAAGGAGGTGGCCAAGGAGTGCGAGCTGCCTGTCCCCGGTCTCGATACGGTTACCGTCAGCCGCTGGGTGACGGGGCGCCAGTGCCCCACGGCTTTCTATGCCCGTCTCCTGCTGACACTGTTGGCCCGACTGCTGCTGGCCGCCGGAGACGAAGGGTTGGCCTCTAGGCTCGACCGCCTGCGCCGGCGCGACTTCCTGCTGCGAGCCGCCGCGGCGGCCGGCGTCACCGCACTGGCTCCCAGCCTGGGTGGAAGCGCTTCCGGCGGGCTGGCCGGCGTCCTCGACGAGTCCGGCGCCGCCCACCCCTCCCAGATAGAGGCCGCCATCGGCTACCTGCGCCGGGTCTTCAGCGAGTTCGACAGGGCGGACTGGTTGCTCGGTCCGCAGCTTCAGCTCCCGACCGTGGCAAGCCATTTCGAGCTGGTGGAGAGGCTGTTGAGGGTGGCGACCGGTCGCAACCGAGACGACCTCTTCGTGCTGCGGACCCGCTACGCCGAATTCGCCGGCTGGCTGCACCAGGACAGCGGCCACTGGTCGGCGGCGGTCTGGTGGACGGAGCGCGCACTGAGCTCGGCGCGCGAGACGGGCGACAAGCTGATGACCTCCTATGTGCTGGTCAAAAAGAGCCAGCAGGCGGAGACCGACGGTGACGTGCGGCTGTCCATCTCCTATTCCCGGGCCGCCCAGTCAGCCGCTTCGCTCCCCGCGACGGTCCGCGCGGTGGCGCTCCAGCAGGAGGCCCGCGGCCTGGCGCTGGAGGGGCAGGCGGACGCCTGCGCGCGCAAGCTGGACCAAGCGCTGGAGCTGGCCGCCAGGGCTTCGGATCACGACCAGGAGGGCCCCGCTCGCTACTGCATCCCCGAGTTCGTGGAGATCGCCCGCGCCGGCTGCATGATGAAGTTGGGCAGGCCCCGCCAGGCCGTGGACATCTTCGAGCGACAGCTGGCGACGCTGCCCGTCCACCACTACCGCGACCGGGGCGTGTACCTGGGTCAGCTCGCGGTGGCTCATGCGCTTCAGGGCGAGGCCGGGGCGGCGGTGGCCCGCGGCCGGCAGGCTCACGAGGTCGCCAAGGCGACCCGCTCCCACCGCATCGTGAGCGAGCTGCGCACGCTCAGGGCGTCGCTCAACAGGTGGAACGACCTTCCGGAGGTGGCGGCCTTCCGCAAGTCGCTGGTCGAGACGACTTCAGAGCGATGATCGTTGGCGTGCAGAGTGGAGTGGGCGGCCGCCCATTCGTCACCTGGAAGTTCGGGGCGTCGCTCGACGGCCGCATCGCGGCCGCGGACGGCTCCAGCCGGTGGATCACCAGCGAGGAGTCTCGCGCCGACGCGCACAGGTTGAGGGCGGAGTCCGACGCCGTCGTCGTGGGGTCGGGGACGCAGCGCATCGACGACCCACAGCTAACGGTACGGGGCACACGCGCAACCCGGCAGCCGCTGCGGGTGGTGGTCGACAGCAACGCTCGCACGCCCGCCGACGCCCGGGTCCTCGACGCCGAAGCTCCCACGTTGATCGCGGTCGCCGAAGACGCCGGCGCCGGGCACCTCGAGGGCCGGGCGCAGGTCGTGCGCCTGCCCCGTGACGCGGCGGGCCTGGACCTTCACTCGCTCCTCGACGCGCTGGCTGCGCGCCAGGTGCGCACGATCCTGCTGGAGGGCGGCCCGACGCTGGCCGGGTCGTTCCTTGCGGCGGGCCTGGTCGACCGCGTCATCGCGTACCTGGCGCCGGTCCTGATCGGCGGCGGAGGGCGCTCCGCGATCGAGGGTGCCGGCGCGAGATCGATCGAAGATGTGCTCCGCCTCGGTGTCGAGGAGGTGGTGCGGATCGGGCCTGACTTCCGGCTCACGGCGACGCTGCTGACCGAGGGCCACAGCGTCGGTTGGGGCCCGGCGGCGGCACCGGTGCCTCAGGCGTGACGCTGGACATCTCCCCGGAGATGGAGGTGCCGGCAGACCTGGAGATCTCGCCTATCGAGTCGCCTACGCGCGGAGGGCTCTTTGGTGGTGTGCTAAGGGTCATGGAGTCGGCACGCGCGGTGCGCCCCGTCCGGCTGCGAGCGCGTCACTACCACCTCTCCGACACCACGATCGGCGGTCACTCCGGCTACCGCGACGACGTCTTCCCCACCCGGCGTGAAGCCATGGCTGCGGCGCGTGAGCGTGCGCAATGGGTTGCCGCCCTGACGGGTCTGAAGGTGCAGGCACTCGACGATCCAGGGCGATATCTGCTGACGACCGGCCGCGCCCATGACGCGGGCCGGATCATCGAGCTCGAGGACTGTGAGGACCCGGAGTGCCTGGACCTGGCCTACGACTCCGTCCTGTGACGCTCTAGCAGCGACACGACCCTCCCTCCAAGGAACCTCCTCCCACAAGTCTTTCCCGCCGAGGGAAGGATGGGAGGGGGTTTCCTCTAAATGTCCCTCCCCCTTGCCTTGTGGGGAGGGTTGGGGGGTCTCTCCTCAGGGCTGGACCGTGATCTGTTGCGGCTGGCTGCAGGGACCTGGCGACGCGCCCGATGAGGTGATGCACGCGACGATGAATGCCGCTCCCGGTTTGGCGGTGGGCGCGGGCGGGATGGTGGCCGGGGTCGAGAAGGTGCCGTTGGGTGGCGCCTGCGTGGCCGGCTTGATGATCGTCTGCTGTCCGTTCTGCTGGAAGACGATCAGGTACTGGCGGGCCGGATCGAAGCCGCCCCCGGTGACCTGGATCGTCTGCCCCGGCGTCACGACGGTGGTGCTCAGGCCGGTTATCTGCGGGCTGTAAGGCGTGGGCGTGGGTGTCGGGGGTGGCGCGGGCGTGGGCGTGGGTGTCGGCGGTGCCGTGGGCGTGGGTGTCGAGGACGGGGTGGGAGTGGAGCTGGGCGAGGGGCTCCGGGAGACGGTCAGGTTCTGGCTGGCGGGGCAGGAGCCGCTCCAGCAGGCCTGCAGCGAGTGCGAGCCGGGCGTGACGTCGGCCGGAATCGTGACCACGGTCTGGAAGTTGCCCGTGCCGTCGGCGCGGAAGTTCCCCACCTGCTGCGGGGTGCTGGCTATCTGGATGGTTCCAAGCTGGTTGGGAGGCAGGTTCTGCCCGCTCACCGTCACCATGTCGCCCGGGGCCACCGTGCTCTGGGAAACCGTGATCACGGCTCCCGAGGTGCGCGACCTGATGAAGAGGAAGGCGGCGATCGCGATCAGGACCAGGGCGAGCGCTCCCAGCCCGATCCACAGCGGCAGCCGGTTGGCGCGGGGCCGCGCATCCGCGGGACCTTCCAGCACCTCCACCGAGTCGACCGCCGCCCCACCGAGGGCGGCCTCCAGCGCGTCCACCATCTCCACGCAGGACGGCCAGCGCCGCCCGGGGTCCTTGTTGAGCCCGGCCAGGATGACCGCGTCCACTCCGCGAGGGAGGGAGGGGTCGATGGTGGAGGGCAGCGCCGGGTCGCGGTGAACGTGGGCGTACAGCTGCTCCAGGCCGCCCTCGCCCGGGAAGGGCACGCGGCCTGTCAGCAGCTCGTAGGCCATCGCCGCGAACGAGTAGTTGTCGGCGGCGGGGCCGACCGGGCCGCCGCTGATGCGCTCCGGCGCCATGTAGGCGGGATCGCCCGAGGGGACGGCGGTGGTTCCCGGCGAGGGCGGCGGCTGGAGCAGGCGCGCCAGCCCGAAGTCCGCCAGGAGCGGCGTGTCCCCGTAGCCGAGCATGACGTTGGAGGGGTTCACGTCGCCGTGGAGGACGCCGACCGAGTGTGCGTGGTCCAGGCCCGCGGCGACCCCGCGGAGCAGGCTCGTGGCGGCTCTCCGCTCCAGCCGGCGGCCGCCCGAGACGCGGTCGGCGAGCCTCCCGCCCGGCGCGTACTCCTCGACGATGTAGGGGGCGCCCTCGAACTCGCCGGAGTCGTAGATGGTGAGGATGTTGGGGTGGCGGAGCCGGCTCACGGCCTGCATCTCGGTCTTGAACCGGGCCTTGGCGTCCGGCTCGCCGGCCAGCGGCTGCAGCAGCTTGACGACCGCGGTCCGCTGCTCGGTCTGGTGGCGGGCCCGGTAGACGGGTCCCAGAGAGCCGCGACCTATGGACTCTTCGAGGACGAACGCACCAAGCTGCGTGCCTGGCTGGATTGGCATGCAACCGGGAATTATGTACGGCGGGCGCGGGGCGCCGTCGGCTGGCTATCTTCGACCGGACTTGAGAACTCCGGCCGCGGCTTCCCTCGGGCTGCCCTGATGGCCGCCGGTTCGGTCGCCGCGCTATCCAGCGGACTGGCGCTCGGCTTCCTGGTGGCCGCCCAGGTCGGGCCGATCTGGCTGCTCTGCGCCCGCACCGCGCTCCGCCACGGCCTTGCCGGCGGCCTGGCGGTCGGTCTCGGCGCCGCCCTGGTCGACACGGCGTACGCCTGTCTCGGGGTCGCGGGAATGGCGCGCCTTCTCGAGCTTCCACGGCTCAGCGTCGCGCTGGGACTGGCCGGGGCGGCGGTGCTGCTGGTGATCGGCGCACGCACGCTGTGGTCGGCCTGGCGCCCACGTCCGGCCGAGGGCCTCGATGCGCCGGGCCTGTCGCCGCCGCGCGCGTTTCGCGTGTCGCTGGTCGCGACCGCCTCAAACCCGCTGACCATCGCGACCTGGACGGCCATCTTCGCAGCCACCGCCGCCGCCGGGGTGGCCCGCTCGCTTCCCGCGGTCGCCGCCTTCCTGGCGGGCGTCGGGGCCGGCTCCATGACGTGGTTCGCGATCCTGAGCGCGGGCATGACCCTGCTCGGCCGGCACCTGGGCGCGCCGGCGCTGCGGGTCGCCGACCTGGTCGCGGGCGGCGGTCTCGTCGGCTTCGCGCTGCTGCTCGGCTGGCGCTCCCTGCAGGCTGGCTAGCGACGCCGGCCTAGCGATCGGCCTCCGCCAGCAGGCGCGGCAGCTCGCTCATGTCGTCGAAGACCACCGTCGCGGGCCCCTCCAGCCAGCCGGCAGGCGTCAGCCCGCCGGCGTAGGCGAGGCAGCGCATGCCCGCCGCGCGCGCCGCCTGGACGCCGAAGCGGCTGTCCTCGACCACGACGCAGGCCTGTGGGTCCACGCGAAGGCACGCGGCGGCGTGCAGGAAGAGGTCCGGGGCCGGCTTGCCGTGCGTCACGTCGTCGACGCTGAACGTCCGGCCCTCGAAGCGCCTGTATAGCCCGGTGGCGGTCAGCTTGAGGTGAAGGTTGCGCCGGCTGCTGTTCGATGCGACGCAGCTCGGGGTGCTGATCCGCTCCAGGGCTGCCGGGATGCCCTCCACCGGCCTCAGCTCGGTCTCGAAGGCCTACCGGTAGAGGTGCTGGTAGGGCGTCTCCCACCCCTCGGGCAGCCGCCTGCCGATGTGAGCCTCGATCTCGCGCACCATGTACTCGTCGGTCTGCCCCAGGAAGCGCCGGATCACCTCTGCCTCGGTCAGCGGCCACCCCAGGGCCGCCATCACCTGGGTGTCGATGCGGACGGCGATGCGTTCACTGTCGACCAGCACGCCGTCGAGGTCGAAGATGACCAGCTCCACGTCGGGCCATCCTCTGGGTGGTTCGGCCGGCCGCGCATTGTCCGCGCCCTGTCCGCCTCGGGATGGCATGTTGCTGTACAGGATGGCGTCAGGATTCTCGGTCCACCCCGTGCAGCTGGCCGGCCTTGCCGACGAGCTGCAGCAGGCGGCCGCGGAGCTGCGGCAGGCGCTCCCGCGGCTGGCGGCGGCCGCCTCGCCGGAGCCGGGTCTGTTCGGCCTGCTCGCTCCGGCAGGGGCGGCGGAGGCGCGCTATCGAGAGATCGCGCGGCAGGCCCTGGACGGGCTCGGGGCCGCCGCCGCGGCGCTGGACCAGGATGTTGCGGCCGGGCTGCGCGCCACGGCGGCCGGCTACCTGGCGTCGGAGGAGGCCAGCGCCCTCCGATGATCGAGCTCCCCGGCGTCTCCGCGCTGCAGGTGGTGGTCGACCGCCTCGGCGGGGTGCGCTCGTCCCTCTTCCAGCGCGGCGACCCCGGACGGATTGCCGGCGACCCGGGCGGTATACGGAGGCTGGCGGACCATCACCGAGCCGGCGCCCGCCGGCTCGGTGATGTGGCCACGCTCGGCCGCGACCGGGTCTCACGGGTGCTCGCCAGCTCCTGGCAGGGAGAGGCCAGCACACGTTTCGCGGGCTACTGGTCCGATCTGGAGCGCCGTCTCGGCGCGCTGGCGGCGGCACACCAGTGGACGGCGGACCGTCTGGAGCAGGTGGCTGACGACAGCGCGCGCCTGAACCGCGAGGTTACCGCTCTCCTCGGAGCCACTGAGGCCTGGCTCAGCCGCGCCACGGGAGCCCTGGCAGCACGGGATGTCGTCGCCGCGGGCTGGTTGGCCGGCGAGGGCCTGACGCTGGTCGTCAGGTGGGACAGCCTGCTGCGGGACGTCGAGGCGTTCGCCGGCGGAATCGGAACGCGCCTGGAGGCCAGGCTGGACTTCGCGAGACGGCCGGTCGTGATGGATCGGAGGGCGCCGCAGCGGCAGCCACCGATCGACCTGCCGCCGCAGTTGGCGGGCGGCCGCCTCTTGACTCGGCTGCGCGAAGCGGGAGGCTCCTTGATGTCCGATCGTCGCCGCGAGGGACCGGGCGGGCGGCGACGGCCGCTTCCGATCCCACCGGAAGTGCGGCGCCGCCGGCTTCCCCGCGAGATTGGGGCGGAGCCGTGGTGGAGGCAGCCGGGACCGCGAACACGGCCAAGGCGACCGCGCTCAGACCCGTTGCCGCGCGCTGGTAGCGGTGCTGGCTCTGAGCCGCGCAGAAAGCCCGTGGAACCGGTCCCCAGGCCTGGAGGAGCGCCAGTGACGGTTCCCAGCACGGGGATGCCCCATCCCCCGCCGGCGTGGCCTCCCCATCATCCTGGGATGGGACCGCTGCTGACGCCCGTGGATGCGTACGTTTTTCAGTTGGCGACTCTTGGTGTCCTCGCGGTCAAGGAGGTGAAGAAGGGGATCAAATCGCTCAGGGAAGGAAGGAACAGAGGCGGTAGCAAGGGCGGTGGGGGCGGAACTGGCAAGAAGTGAGGGCGTCCCCGTTGCTTGAGAGCCTGGCCTACGCGATCGGCGGGGTGTTGATGGATACGCAGCCGGGCGAGGCTTTGACGGCTTTCCAAGCCTTCGAACGCTGGGCGGTGTCGGAGCTGGGGGAGGACCATCCCGCGGTCGTGCAGGCCGTCGCCCGTCAGGGCTGGTGCCAGTCCCGGCTTGGGCGTCGCGCCGAAGCCTGCGCACTCTATGAAAGGGCGCTGCAGATCCTGCGGCCGCTGGTCGAGGAAGGCCACCCCGCCTGCGGTGAGATCCAGGAGTACCTGTCCACGAACTGCGGCACGGCGGCGCGCCTGGAGGCAGGGGAGACCCCCGGCGAGCTCTCGGGCCCGCAAACGCTGACGGGCCTGCCCAGGTTCAATCCCTTCGGTGCCGACGTTGCCTGGTCGGGAAGCCTGGAGGCCCTGGAAGCGCAGGTCAGAGCGGCGGCGCGGCAGCTCGGAGTCGTCGATCCGTATTCAGGCCCGCGCGAAGAGGTCGAGACTCAGGGATACAACGTCGGCGCGTTTTTCAGGGAGATCGGCGACTTCGAGAACGCGGCCCGAATGTACGGCGAGTACGCGCGCTGGGCCACGGAGAACTACGGTCCCGACCACGACTTCGTACTGCAGGCCCTGCATCAGCTGGCCTACTGCCACTGGCAGCTCGGTGACTTCACCGAGGGCTGCCGGCTCTACCAGCGCACGATCGAAATTCTGCGGAAAACCGCGCCGGAGAACCCCTACATCCGCGTGCTCGAACAGGGTATCGAGGGCAAATGCCCGGCGATGCCGGAGAAGCTCCTCTACGGTCTCGCCGACCAACTGGACGAGGCCGATCGGTTGGAAGAAGCGGCGGCTGCCCTGGAGGCGTATGAGCGCTGGGCTGTTCGCGAATACGGCGACGAGCACCTTCATGTGCTCGGGTCTCGGATCATGCGAGCCTCCTGCTACGAGCGCCTGGGTGAGTACCACGACGCCTGCAGGCTCTACAGGCAGGTCCTCGTCTCGGCGCCGCGGCTCGGCGTGGACGGCGAGGTCATCGTGGGGATCAAGGAATTCGTCAGCGAGCGGTGCGACAGCCCGCCCGAAGACAGCGGCGATCCGGGCGCTCTGCCTCCCTTGCCTCTCGGCGAACGCTGGATGTCTCCACCACTCGCCGAGATCGAGCCCGACCTGGAATCCATTGGCGAATTCCTGATCGAAGAGGAGCACTACGAGGAAGCCATCTCAGCATTTGAGGGCGCACAGGCCTGGCTGGACCGCGTCGAGGGGCCGGACAGCCCGTCGACGGCCTTGCTCCTCGCCAAGCGCGCCTGGTGCCACGTCAAGATCGGGGATCACGAACTCGCCTGCCGCCTCTACGAGCGTGCGATCAGGCTGGAGCAGGCGAGCGAGGAGCCCAATCAGGACATGCTTCGCAGCGCATCGGAGTATCTCGAAGAAAACTGTCGCTAGCCGCGATGTAGTGGAACGGTCCCGGTTTGGCCCGATATCTAGACTATTCCGGTGCAGGCGGCAGTCCCAAGGGGTCAGGGCGATTTCGACGCCGGCGAGATCGCCGTGCTCGAGCGCTACTTCACCAACATGGACGGCCGCGTGTTCGCGCTCAAGAACCTGCCGGAGGTCGTCAAGGGCGCGCTCTTCAGCCGTTACTCGCGCACGGAGAAGAGCCTGCGGAGAGTCCTCCTGGAGGAGTTCATCGACGAGCCTGCCACGGGTCTCGGTGGGCGAGCCTCGAAGGCGGCGGACGCGCTGGTCGCGGCCGATCGAGCGGAGGAGTTCTACCAGCGCGTCCTGGTCGGCTACGGGGACGACTCGGTCGCCGAGCTGGCGGGTGCCCACCTCGCCATCGAGGGGGTCTCCACGCTGGCGGCGAAGGCGCTGGAGGACTCGCGGATCGGAATCTCCCCGCTCGAGAAGTCGACGCGCTACGTCCGCTTCGACAGGCCGGGGCAGGACGGAAGGTTCCTCTACTATCGCGGCCCCGAGCTTGGTCACCGGATCTATGAGCTGGCGATGGAGGAGCTCTTCCGGACCTACTCGGAGCTGATCGAGCCTCTGACCGAGCGCATCCGGCGCCGCTACCCACTGGAGTCGGGTGAGACCGAGCGGGCCTGGAAGTCGACCACACGGGCCAAGGCCCTGGACCTGCTCCGCGGCCTGCTCCCGGCCTCGGCGCTGACCAACCTCGGGCTCTACGGCAACGGGCGCGCCTTCGAGTACCTGATCACCAAGACGTGGGCATCGGACCTGCCCGAGTGCCGGCAGCTGGCGGTCGAGATGCACGGAGAGCTGGGCAAGGTGATCCCTGCCTTCATCAAGAGGGCGCTGGACGAACGCCACGGCTCGCCGGCGGCCGCCCGCCTGGCGCTGACCCGGCGC
>JALYYF010000117.1 GCA_030946725.1 Candidatus Dormiibacterota bacterium | reverse complement strand
CCGGCGAGGTAGGCGTCGTATGCGGACATGTCGAAGTGGCCGATGCCGCAGAGACCGAACAGGATCACTCGGGGTTCGCCGGCCTCTCGGGCTGCCGCAGCCTCCTGAGCGACGGCCCGCAGCGCGTGCGACGGTTCGGGCGCCGGCAGGAAGCCCTCGCAGCGGGCGAACCTTACCGCCTCCGCGAAACACTCGTTCTGCCCGTACGCCCGGGGTTCGACCAGGCCGCGCTTCACCAGCAGGCAGAGCGACGGTGCGTCCCCGTGGTAGCGAAGGCCCCCGGCGTGGATCGGGTCGGGCACGAAGTTGTGGCCGAGCGTATGCATCATGGCCACCGGACCGACGCCCGCGGTGTCCCCGAAGTCGTAGGCGAAAACTCCTCGTGTCAGCGTCGGACAGGCGGCCGGCTCGGCGGCGATGAACCTCGTCTCGGAGCGCTCACCGGAGAGCCGGTCCGCCATGAAGGGATAGGCGAGCCCGGAGAAGTTGGAGCCGCCACCTACGCATCCGATGACGACGTCCGGGTACTCCCCGACCATCTCCATCTGCTTCCTGGCCTCCTGCCCGATCACGGTCTGGTGCAGGAGCACGTGGTTCACCACCGAGCCCAGTGAGTACTTGGTGTCGTCCCGGGTGGCGGCGTCCTCGACCGCCTCGGAGATCGCGATGCCGAGGCTGCCCGGCGAGTCCGGGCTGCGCTCGAGCATTGTTCGGCCGAAGTTCGTCCGGTCGCTGGGAGAGGCGAAGACCGTCGCTCCCCACGTCTCCATCAGAGCCCGCCGGTAGGGCTTCTGCTCGTACGAGATGCGGACCATGTACACGGTCACCTCGAGGTCGAAGAAGGTGCCGGCGAAGGCGAGCGCCGAGCCCCACTGGCCGGCCCCCGTCTCGGTGGCCAGCCGTCGCACGCCCTCCTGGGCGTTGTAGTAAGCCTGGGGCACCGCCGTGTTCGGCTTGTGGGAGCCGGCCGGTGACACCCCTTCGAACTTGTAGTAGATGTGGGCGGGGGTGTCCAGGGCTTTTTCGAGGCGGTCGGCCCGGTAGAGGGGCGTGGGCCGCCAGATCTTGTAGATCTCCCGGACCTGGTCCGGGATCTCTATCCAGCGCTCGCCCGAAACCTCCTGCTCGATGATCGCCTGCGGGAAGATCGGGGCCAGGTCGTCGGGACCCATGGGCTGCAGGGTGACGGGGTGGCGGTAGGGCTGAGGCGGCTCGGGGAGGTCGGGCAGGATGTTGTACCAGTGCTCGGGCACCTCGCTCTCATCGAGCATCACCTTCTTCATTCCCAACCTCCTCCGTGACAGGCCAACCCCGGCGAACCCCAATAGGATGCCACCACCATCCCGGTGCCGCCATCGGCCGTCTCAGACCATCGAGTAGCCCCCGTTCACGGACAGCGTCTGGCCCGTGATGTACGAGGCCTGGTCGGAGGCCAGGAAGAGGACGGCGGGTGCGACGTCCTCCGGGGCGCCCAGGCGGCGGAGGGGATAGGACCGCGCGACCTTCTCCAGCACCTCGGGGGTGAACTGGGCTCCCTGGTCGCCGGCCCACATCGAAGCTTCCCCAGAGGTCTCCCGCGCCCCTGGCACGAAGCCGGGACAGACCACGTTGAGGGTGATCCCGTGGCGGCCGACCTCCTTGGCGATCGCCTTGGTCATCGCGATCACGCCCGCCTTGGCGCCCGAGTAGACGGCCTCCCGCCACTCGCCGACGCGGCCGGCGTCGGAGGAGATGGAGACGATCCGGCCCTGCCGCCGCTCGATCATGTGGTCCAGCACGGCGCGCGTGCAGTTGATGAAGCCCCACATGTCGACCGCGATCTCTTTCTCCCACTCCTCCCGCGGCTTTTCCACGAAGAGGCGGTCCACCGTCCAGCCCGCGCAGTTGACGAGGACGTCGATCGCTCCCAGGCGTTCTACGGCGGCGGTCGCCATGGCCGTGGTCGACTCCCAAGAGGTGACGTCGGTCGCACACACCTCAACCCGACCCGGAGATTCCGCCGCGGTCCGCGCCGCTCGCGGCTCGTCAAGGTCGGCGATCAGCACTCGAGCGCCCTCGCGAGCGAAGCCGTGGACGATCGCTCGACCGATGTTGGAGGCGCCCCCGGTTACCACCACGCCTCGATCACGCAAGCCCAGTTCCATGCCAAGACATTCTGCCGCCCAGCTGAGCGCCAGCCGATGTTCAGCGCACGGCCCGGTGAGAATTAGGAGATGCGCGAGGCGCGTCCGAACGTTCCCACCAGCTACCTGGAGCTCAACGCGGAGTCCAGGCCTGAGGCGCCGGCGGTCTTTGACGCTGACCTGACGCTGACCTTCGCGCAGTTGAGAGAGCGCGTCCACGCCTCGGCTTCCGCCCTGAAGGAGCGCGGTGTCGGGGCGGGCGACGTGGTGGCGGTCAGCCTTGCAAACGTGTGGGAGTACGTGACGCTGGAGCTGGCGGTGCCGCTCCTCGGCGCGGTTCTGCTGCCGCTGCCACTCACGCTCGGCGAGGCGGAGAGACGACGAGCGCTGGCCCTTACGAGAGCTGCCGTGGTGGTCGATGACGGCGAGGCGGCCCGCCTCTGCTCGGCACCGTTCAGGGGCCCGGTCCAGCCGCCGCCCCCCGACCCGGCACGGGTCGTCGAGATCGCGCTGACGTCCGGCAGCACCGGGCCGCCCAAGCTTGCTTCGCTCCATGCGGGCCTCAAGCAGGCCACCTTCGAGGCCTTCACGTCGCGCCTGGAGGTGACGCCAGAGGACCGTGTGCTGGTCATGTCCCCTCTCACGCAGGGGATCGGCGGCATGTGCCTTTACTGCCTCCGCCTGGGCGCCGCGCTCGTGATGCTCCGCGAGCGCCGGTTCAGCGCCGAGCACGCACTCCGCACCGCGGCCCACAGCCGCGCCACGTTGCTGGTCGGTGTCCCGACCAACGTGATCCGCATGCTCGATTCGCCCTCGCTGCCGGGGACGGACCTCTCGGCGGCACGCTGCACGGCCGTGGCGGGCGCTCCCATGGCGCCCGAGGTGGCCCGGGCCTGGGAGACCGGTACCGGCTCGCGGGTCTGCGTCTTCTACGGCTCGATGGACGCCGGCCAGCTCTCGGTCGGGTCGCCCAGCGACCCCGGGGAGAAGCGCTGGACCACGGTGGGGCGGCCGCACGACTGCGCGGAGGTGAAGGTGACCGCCGAGGGCGAGATCTGCATGCGAGCCCCAACGGTCCAGCAGCGCTACTGGGGGGAGGCCCGTGGGCCCTACTCCGAAGACGGCTGGGTGCACATGGGGGATCTGGGCTTCGTGGATGACGAGGGTTATCTCCACGTCACCGGGCGGATCAAAGACCTGGTCATCAGAGGCGGCGCCAACATCAACCCGCACGAGGTCGAGGCCGTCCTCCGCTCTCACCCGGACGTGGCCGACATCTGCGTGGTCGGCCGCCCGGACAGGGAGTTCGGTGAGCGCGCGATGGCCTTCGTGGTGGCGCGCCGGCCGCTCACGGTGGACGACCTGCGCCGGCACCTGGAGGCCCAGGGGCTTGCCAGGTACAAGTGGCCCGAGTTCCTGGAGCTGGTGGACGAGATCCCGCTGGCAGGCCCCGGAAAGGCTGACCGCAGGCTGCTCGCGGAGCGCGCCGCCGCATCCAGCCCGGTCCTGCCGGCACCGAGAAAGTGAGCACCTGACGATGGTGGTCCGCTGTGACGAACTGCAGGTGGCCTGCTACGAGTGGGGGAGGGGAGACCCGCTGGTGCTGGTGCACGGGCTGGCGGACGACCACCGGGCCTGGCGCAAGGTACTCCCCTGGCTGGCTCTTGATCACCGGGTCATCTCCTACGACATCCGCGGGCACGGGCAGACCCCGGTCGGGAAGGCCGAGGGTACTGTGGCTCAGCTGGCCGGAGACCTGGTCGCGCTCCTGGACGCCCTCGGGCTGGAGCGGGTCGACCTCTGCGGCTTCTCGCTGGGCGGGACGATCGTGATGCGGACCGCCATCGACAATCCGAGACGAGTGCGCCGGCTGCTTCCGGTCGCCACCTCCAGCCGCGTCGGGCGGGCGGCCGCGGAGTGGTACCGGCAGAGGGTCGAGCTGGCCGAGCGGGGACCCGAGGCCCTCCGTCCGGTGCTGGAAGCCGACACCCGCGCTCAGTTCGAGACGGCGCCTCGAGAGTTCGACGACCACTGGCGCATCCGCCTCCAGTCGACCGCGAACCCCGCGGGCTTTGCCAACGCCGCCCGGGCCATGGTTCGCCTCCACGACCAGCCGCTCGACCCCGAGCTGGGCCGGATAGCCGCACCCACCCTCGTCGTCTCGGCGGAGCTGGACCGAAACTGCCCACCCATCGCGGGCCAGATCATCCGCGAGCGCCTCGCCAACGGACGCCTGGAGCTCGTCGAGGGGTCTGGCCACCAGGTCGAGGTCGAAAAGCCGGCGGAGCTGAGCGCCTTGATGCTGACATTCCTGGCTGAGGAAGGGAGAGCTGGATGATCCTGGTCACCGGAGCGAGCGGGTTCGTCGGTCGCCACGTCCTGCGGCGGCTCGAGGGCCGACCGCGGCGAGCGATGGTTCGAAATCGTTCCCGGTCGGCGACCGGACCCGACGTGGAGGTGGTGGAGGCCGATCTGACCAGGCCGGAGACCCTGGAGGCCGCGGTGGCCGGCGTCCACACCATCATTCACACCGCGGCGATCACGGCCAATGAGAAGGAGCCATACCCCGGCGCCTACCGCGAGATCAACCAGCAGGGGACGCAGAACCTGGTCGCGGCTGCCCGCAGGGCCGGGGTGGAGCGTCTGGTGGTGCAGTCGGGCCTCGGCACCAAGCCGGCACCGCAAGGGACGTACATGGCAACCCGGCAGGGCCTGGAAGAGGCGGTGCGAGAGTCGGGGCTACCGTTCGTGATCCTCCAGCCGTCGGTCCTCTTCGGCGACGGCGCCGCGTTCTTCGAAGCGTTGACACGCCTCGCCCGCACCTTCCCCGTCGTCCCGGTGCTCGGGCGGGGCGACCTCAAGTTCCAACCTCTTTGGATCGAGGACCTGGTCACCTGCCTGTTGAAGGCGGCCGAGGACCGGGGGCTCGACGGCCGGAGCATCCCCCTGGGCGGCTCCGAGTACGCCACCCTGCGCCAGATCCAGGAGACGATTTCCAGCGTGCTCGGCAAACGCCGTCTGCTTGTCTCGCTCCCCCTCCCGCTGGTGAGGATCCAGGCCAGAGCCATGAGCGCCGTGCTGCCCAGGCCGCCCCTCACGCCGGCCACCCTGGAGCTCTTCAGCTTCGAGAACGCCACCGCGCTGGACGCCTGCGAGAGGGCGTTCGGCTTCCGACCGAGAGGCTTTCGGGAGCACCTGCTGGCGCATGGATTGGAGGGCTGAGCTTTGAGACCGGTGGAGCTGGTGAATCCTCGCGTGGCGTCCTTCCGCAGAGACTCGCTCGCGAATCCCGACGCATTCTGGGAGGCGGCCGCCGGCAAGCTGCCGTGGCGCCGCCACTGGGACGCGGTCTTCGACTGGGAGCCGGAGAGGCCGGACGCCAGGGGCCGGTACTTCCGCTGGTTCGCGGGCGGAGTGACCAACCTGGCCTGGAATTGCGTGGACCGACACGTGGAACGCGGCCAGGGCGGGCGGGCCGCGCTCGTCTGCGAGGACGAGCGCGGTGGCCGCAGTGTCCTGACCTACGCCCAGCTGCACGTCGAGGTCAGGAGAACCGCCGCCGCCCTGCGCGGTCTTGGGATCGGGCGGGGTGACCGCGTCGCGATATACATGCCGACCTGTGCGGAGGCGATCACGCTGATGCTCGCCTGCGCCCGCGTCGGGGCGGTCCACATCGTCGTCTTCGCCGGGTTCGGAGCGGGCGCGCTCGCCGACCGGGTGAGGCTGGCCGGCGCCCGGGCGATCTTCTGCACGGACCTCACGTGGCGCAAGGGCAAGGAGGTGCCGCTGACGCCCATCGTGCGGCAGGCCCTGGAGACGGCCGGCGAGACCGTGGAGACGGTCGTGACCCTGCGGCGCGGTGGACGAGAACGAGGTTCGGCCGAGGGTTCCGCCGCGCAGGCGCTGGGGTGGGACGACTTTCTGGCGCTCGGCCGTGGCCAGAGCGACGCGGTGGAGTGGCTGGAGGCCAACGAGCCCCTCTACATCCTCGCCACCTCAGGCACCACCGCCAAACCGAAGCTGGCGGTGCACACGCACGGTGGCTACCAGGTGCACATCCATGCGATGGGGGAGTGGATGTTCGGCCTTCGTGAGGGCGACGTCTGGTGGTCCACCTCTGACATCGGCTGGGTGGTGGGTCATGCCTACATCGTTCACGCGCCGCTGCTTGCGGGATGCACGACGCTGGCCTACGAGGGAGCCCTCGATCATCCGGGCCCCGAAACGTTCTACCGGGTAATCGAGGGCAACGCGGTCAGCGGGGTGTTCACCTCTCCCACCGCTGCCCGGATGCTCATGCGGTATGGAGCGGAACCGGCGCGGCGGCACCGGCTGGATTCCGTGACCCGCGTGTTCTGCGCGGGAGAGGTGCTGAACGCGCCGGCCTGGCAATGGCTCCAGAAGGAGGCCTTCGAGGACCGAGTGCCCGTCATCGACCACATGTGGCAGACGGAGACTGGAGGCCCGGTCTTCGGCAATCCCTGGGGCCTCGGGCTCCTGCCGATCAAGCCCGGCTCGGCCGGCATCCCGCTGCCAGGGATCGATGCCGCCGTCGTCAGCTCCGAGGGCCGGCCCTGTGCTCCGGGTGAGAAGGGGATCATGGTCATCCGGCGGCCGTTTCCGGGCCTCACCGCGATGCTCTGGGGTGAGGTGGAGCGGTACGCGAGCGACTACTGGAAACGGGTCCCGGGCCAGACGGTCTACTTCACCGGTGACGCGGCCGAGGTCGACGAGGACGGCTACGTCTGGTTCAGCGGGCGTGCGGACGAGATCGTGAAGATCGCGGGCCATCGAATCGGCACCATCGAGGTGGAGACCGCGTTCCTCCGCCATCCCGCCGTGGCCGAGGCAGGCGTCACGGGACGCCCCGACCCGGTGCGCATGGAGGTGATCTCCGCCTTCGTGGTCCTGCGGCAGGGCTTCGAGCCCTCAGATGAGCTGCGGCGGGAGCTGCTGGGGACGGTGCGCCGGGAGCTCGGACCGGTCGCGGTGATCGGGGATCTGAACTTCGTCGGAATGCTCCCCAAGACCCGCAGCGGCAAGATCATGCGCCGCGTATTGAAGGCCGTCACCCTGGACAAGGACCCCGGCGACATCTCGACCATCGAGGACGAAGGCTCCGTAACGGACGCCCGAGAGGCCTGGCAAACCATGCGCAACGAGGT